>SKLC01000178.1 GCA_007123425.1 Nitriliruptoraceae bacterium | reverse complement strand
GAGGGAGGCGGTCACCGCCGTGACCGGCAGGTCGGCCAGCCCCGCGGTGTACCGGCCAGCACCGAACCGGTCGCGTTCCGCCGGCGGCAGCACGCTGGCCGGGCCGGCTCCTGCCGGACCGCAGCACCCGTCAGCCTCGGTGGCAGCGGCGGCGTACCGCGCCCGGACCTGTTCGCGTCGCTCAGCACCGTCCATCTCGCTCCCCTCCTTCGGTCTCAGGCGCAGCAGGGCGCCGGTGTCGGCCGGAACCAGGCGAGCCAGGTCAGGGCCGGACGACGCACCCCGGCGTGGCGTGCCCGACGCCGCTGCCGGCGCAGCGCGACGGCGGCCCGGTGGTGCGCAGCCTGCCGCAGGTGCTCCTGGTGCCGCACGTGTGCTTCGAGGAGTAGCTGGTGATCCCGCATCGGTGGTCCTCCGCCTCGTCGACGATCGATACATAGATGCTTGTCGATACGTTGATGATGCCCGACATATCGACGCCTGTCTATATCTGGTACGCTCAGCGCACACGACCGCGACCGGAGGTCCGATGGAGGTCCGACGGATCGAGCCCTGCTGCGCCCCGATCACCGACGAGGCGCTGTCAGCCGAGCAATCGCAGGAGCTCGCTCGCGCCTTCAAGGTGCTCTCCGACCCGGTCCGGCTGCGGCTGCTGAGCCTGGCCACGGCCGCACCGACCGGTGAGATCCGGGCCGCGGACCTGGTCGCGCCCCTGGGTCGGAGTCAGCCGACCGTGAGCCACCACCTCTCGGTGCTGGCCGACGCAGGGCTGCTGCTGCGCGATCAGCGGGGCCGGGAGGCCTGGTTCCGGCCCGTGCAGGAGCGCCTAGCCGTGCTCCGCGCCGCGCTCGGCGAGTGAGGGGTCGCCGGCGGGTGCAACTGGGAGGAGCCGGCCGATAAGCCGGATCCGGTCGGCCCGACTCAGCGCCGTTGCCCGCTGTTGCGCGACACCCCGTGTGAGCTGCGGATCGGTGTCAGGACTCGTCCCAGGCTTCCACCAGGAGCCACTCGTCCGGTTGGCACTCCTCGAGCGCTGTGACGAGTGGGATCGCGGCACGTGCCCGTACGGTGCAGCGCACCGGGTAGCCAGCGTTGGCTGAGAGCTGGACTGCGTCGTCCGCTTCGATGAGGTCCGTCAGCCAAGCAAGCCCACCGACGCCGGCCTGCCAGGTCGCCAGAAGAGCACCTCGCGGGTCCCTGTCAGCCGAGGGGGTGTCCCGGGCGCTGATCTGTCGATACACCGAGATGTGCCAACCCATGCCCATGGTCGAAGCCTTCGTTGAGGCCTGGCGTTCGTGCATGCCGCTTCCTCGGGTCGACGTCCGAACAACGCCGTCCCGCGCCGACGAGCGTCGCACTGTTCGGTGGTTGTCGGCGCCCATGAGATCCTGCCCGGTGGCGGCCATGGAGGTGCCCGGCGGCGGCCGCGTTCAGCGTGGCGAGTCATGGCGTTGGCTGGGCGTCATGGTGGCGGTGCCACACGACGGCGAGTTCGGTGCGGGAGCGCACCCCGAGCTTGCTGTAGATGCGGCCGAGATGGTTCTCGACGGTCTTCGGGCTGACGAACAACCTCGCGGCGATCTCGCGGTTGGTCAGGCCTTCGGCAGCATGCTGGGCGACCTGTGCCTCCTGCAGGGTCAGCTGGTGGACGGCTCCGGGCTGCGGTGCCTTGACGGGTGATCCGCATGCCCGCAGCTCGACGCGCACTCGTTGTGCCCATGGGGTCGCGTCGAGAGCGTCGAAGGTGCTCTCGGCACGGCCCAGGTGGTGAGCCGCGTCGCGACGGCGGCCCACCCGGCGGAGTCGTTGGCCCCAGCACAGCTCCGTGCGGGCGCGCTCGAACGGCAGTGGCAGCTGCTCGTGCAGCGCCATGGCTCGCGCGAACGGCTCGTCCAGGTTGGCGTCGTCGACCAGGAGTCCCCGGCACCGCCACGCCGCCGCGGCCGCCCACGGGTGCCCGCTGTCGTGCGCCTGGCGCTGCAGCTGGGTGGCGGCTCGCTCGGCGTCCTCGGTCCGCTCGAGCGACACGTAGGCCTCCACCAGGTCCGGGGCCCAAGGGATCAGCGACGGGTCCTGCATCCCGTCCGCGGTGACGCCTTCGGCGACCTGCTCGAGCTGGTGCACCGCCGCCTGCGGGTCACCTGCGCCCAGCGCCGCGAAACCGCGGACCGCCGCGATGTAGCGGCGCAGCGAGTAGCTGCCCATCTGCTCGACCAGCACACCTGCTTCGGCCGCATGCGCCTCGACCGCGGGGTGCCCCTGTCCCGCTTCGATGCGTGCCAGCACGACGAGGCTGTAGGGCCGCTGGTTGCGCTGCCCGGTCTCGGCAGCCAGCTCGAGGGCTTCGCCCGCAGTGACGTAGGCGCGTGTCCAGGCTCCGAGCCACCAGTACACGTCGGCGAGGCTCGCCAGCACCGGCGGCAGCATGCCGAGGGCGCCGACGCGACGCGCGTCCGCCACCGTCCTCGTGAGCAGATCCCTGGCACCGAGCAGGTCGCCGTCGCACACCAGCGCCTGCGCCATGGTGTGCACGATCAGCGATCCCGCAGGCATCGTCGCTGCACGTTCGGCGAACGTCTCGATGCAGCGATCCACTGCGGCCCTGGCAGCGCGGGCGGGTGCCTGTCCGCTCAACGTGCGCAGGTGGGCGCGGAAGGCCGCGTGGAAGACCGTCTCAGGGCCGGTCACCTCGGCGGCGAGCGCCGCCGCCTCGGCCGTCAGCGCCGCGGCCTTGGCCACGTCGCCCCGCATCACCAGCGGCATGGCGGCCTCCGTGCGCAGGTGAAGGGCGAGCGCGGCATCGTCGGCTTCCGCCGTCGAGGCCCGGAACAGGAGCTCATGGGCCTCCTCGAGGTTCCCGCAGGAGATGGCCAGATGGCCCTCGACCTGGCGAACCAGAGCCCGAGTCGACGGGGAGGCGGCGCTGGCGAGCGCCGACGAGCACCGTCGTTCAGCGGTGCTCGGGTCCCCCGCCCACAGCCGCAGTGTCGCGGCCCGAAGCAGCAGCCGCGCCCGGCCATCTCCGGGTGGGGACAGCTGAGCCGCGCGTTCCGCGGCCGCGGCGGCTTCCAGGTGCCCGCCGAGGTGAGCGCTGCGCTCCGACAACGCCGCCAGGGACGTCGCCAGCGCCGGGTCCGGCCCGGTGGCCGCCGCGGCCAGGTGCCACAACCGACGGTCGCTGCCCTCGGGCAGCGACCGGGCGAGGCAGGCATGTGCGCTCCGCCGCTGCTGAGGGCCCGTGTCGTGGTAGACCGCTGAGCGCACCAGCGGATGGACGAACGACAGGACGCCCTCCTCGAACTGCACGATGCCAGCGTCCTCGGCCGCGACCAGGTCGGCCTCGTCCAGTCCGGCGACGGTCAGCACCCGGGACAGCACACCCGCTTCGAGGCGTCCCTCGACAGCGAGGAGCGCCAGCGCGTCCCGCGTGGCCTCCGGCAACACTCGCACTCTCGAAGTGAACGCCCCACGCAACTCGGTGCTCAACGGGAGCGGCTCCACCATGCCCGCCGGCGCTCCGTCGACGTCCGCCGACCGGGCCAGCATCACCAGCGCGAGGGGGTTGCCCCGCGTGGCTGCAGCCAGTCGCCGGGCCCGCTCGGCATCCACCGTCTCCCCGGTCTGCTCGGCAACGAGCCGCTGGACGGCATCGGAGTCCAGGCCGCGCACCTCCAACGGTCGATCGACCGGGACGCCGGCCAGGGCCCCCTCGCGGGCGGTCAGCACGATGACCACCGGGTCGTCAGCCAGGCGCCGACCGATGAACCCGAGCGCCTGCTGCGACGAGGCATCCAACCACTGCACGTCATCGACGATCACGAGGACGGGACCGTGGCTGGCCGCCTCGGTGAGCAGTGCCATCGCACCACCGAACACCGCCAGCGGCTGCAGCGGGACGACGGCCGGCCTCGCCAGGCCGATCGCCTGCACCAGCGCGGCCTGCTGACCGACGGGCAGCGTCGGCAGGTGGCGGAGGAACGGGCGGAGAAGATCGTGCACCCCCGCGAAGGCCAGCGAGGCGTCCGCCTCCGAACCGCGGACCTTCACCACCGTGCAGTCGGTGGCCTGCTCCGCCAGCCAGCGGCACAACGCGGTCTTGCCGATACCCGGCTCCCCGTAGACGAGAGCCATCCCGCCCACTCCGCGGCGGAGGTCGACGAGGAGCCCGCGCAAGAACGCCTGCTCCCGCTCCCGTCCCAGCAACTGCACGGCCACGGCGACGAGTCTACGGGAGTAGGGAACCGAAGGAGGGGGGAATCCCTCATGCGATGACCGGCTCGCCAGGCATACCGTCCCTGCACCGGTTCACAGGGAGCGATGGGAACGCTGAAAGCGTCACCGTCACGCTCATCGACCGGCGACGCGGCGGTCTCGAGGTACCGCCGGGAGCAGACGAGCGGCAGCAGGCAGCGCGCAACGTCCAGGCCGCCGTGCGGGCCGCCACGAGGAGCTGGGAGGCCACGATGTCGACGATCGAGCAGACCCGCGAGTACCCGATCGACCGCAAGCAGTTGTTCGCCTACGCAACCGACCCCCAGAACTGGCCGTCGTACTACAGCGGCATGCTCGAGGTGAAGCCGTACGAGCGCTTCACCGAACCCGGCGACACCGTCGTCGCGCGCTACCGGGTGCTCGGGCGAGCGGTCGACGTGCAGGCGACCCTGCTCGCGCTCGAACCCGACGAACGGATCCATCTTCGGGCCGACGTGAGCGGACTCCCGAGCAACGAGCACGACTGGATCTACGCGGACGGCGACCAGGGAACGCGCGTCATGGTCTCGATGACCAACCCGCCCGTCGACTCGTGGCTCGGCCGGGCGATCGACCGGTTCGTCCTCCCCCGTCAGTTCGAGCGCGACCTCAAGCGCAGCCTCGACAACCTCGAGGATCTGGTCGTCGCCGGGCTCGCGACCTGAGGGGCGCCGCCGCGGCGTGGATGCCTGGGCCTCGGTCCCGGTGACCCCGCCTGACAGCCCCGTCGGCGTCAGCCGGCGCTGCACGGCGGCGCGGACAGGCTTCCAGCGTGAGGAGCGGAGAGGGGCGCTCGATGGCACCGGTCGTCTTGGTCACGGGCACTTCCTCTGGTCTTGGTGCCGCCACGGCGGAACGCTTGGCGCATGCAGGGTGGACGGTGCTGGCCGGGGTGCGCCGAGTCGAGGACGGTGCGTCCCTCCGTGGGCGCGTCACCGGAGATGTTCGACCGCTGCTGCTCGATGTGACGGATGACGCGTCGCTCGAGCGTGCTGTGACCACGGTCGAGCAGGTGTGTGGCGGTCGTGGACTTCGGGGTCTGGTGAGCAACGCCGGTGTGCCGCTCACCGGCCCGGTCGAGTTCATCTCGGTCGATCAGTGGCGCGCACTGCTCGAGGTCAACCTGCTCGGCGCGGTCGCTCTGACCACGGCGCTGTTCGACCAGGTACGCATCGCCAACGGCCGGTTCGTCTACGTCGGTTGCCGTGACGCACGGATCTGTCGCGTCGGTGTTCAAGGCGGCGGTGCGCGGCCGACGGATCGCCTCCTCGCCGTGCGAAACCGGGTCTTCGCGTCAGCAGGTGGAGCTGGGAGGAGCCGGCCGATAAGCCGGATCCTGTCCCCGTGGCTGGTTGCCCGGCCACGGGTGGCGACCATCTCTCTGGG
>SKLC01000298.1 GCA_007123425.1 Nitriliruptoraceae bacterium | reverse complement strand
CGCGTCGAGGCGGGGCTGCGTGAGCGCGCGGCGGGCCGGTGGCGGCGTCAGGCCTCCAGCAGCAGCGTGACCGGCCCGTCGCCGACGAGGTGGACGTCCATCTGGGCGCCGAACCGCCCCGTGGCGACCTCTGCGCCCTGCTCGCGGAGGCGGGCCACGACCTCGTCGACGAGCGGCGCCGCGACCTCCGGCGGCGCGGCGTCCACGTACGAGGGCCGTCGCCCGCGACGGGTGTCGCCGTAGAGGGTGAACTGGCTGACGACCAGCAGCCCCGCGCCGAGGTCCGCCGCCGAGAGGTTCATGCGGCCGTCCTCGTCGTCGAAGCACCGCAGGCGCAGCAGCTTGTCGGCCAGGCGGTGGGCCCGGGCACGGTCGTCGTCGTGTGTGACGCCCACCAGCGCGACGAGGCCGGGGCCGATGCGTCCGGTGACCTGGTGCGCGCCGTCGACGTGCGCGGTCACCGAGGCCTCGTGCACGCGCTGGACGACCGCTCGCATGCGCTTGCGTCCTCTCGGCGACGTGGGCGGGGCGCGGGGCGGCGCGACGCTACCCCGTCCCGCTGCGGGGGTGCGCACCGACCCCCTGTCGGTCAGGGCCTCGACCGGTACCCTCCGGGCATGCCCAGATACCCCACGCGCCGCGCGACCTCCGCGGGAGGCGTGGTCTGTGACGACCGCGACGACGGGCGCCGCTGGGTACTGCTCATCGCCCGGCGCAACGCCGCGGGCAAGCCGCAGTGGACCCTGCCCAAGGGCGGGATCGAGACGGGCGAGACCGCGCAGCAGGCGGCCCTGCGCGAGGTCCGCGAGGAGACCGGCCACGGCGCCGTGCTCGGCGAGGTGCTGGGCACCATCGACTACTGGTTCGTGTGGCGGCCCGACCGGATCCGCTATCACAAGTTCGTGCACTACTACGTGATGCGGTGGGACGGGCTGCCCCCCGGCGAGCGGGACGACGAGGCGGAGCACGTGGAATGGGTGCCGCTGGACATCGCCCTGGTGCGCCTGGCCCACCGCAACGAGCGCCGTCTCGTGGAGAAGGTGCGCGACCGGGCGCTGCCGAGCCCGCACCACCTCGTCGAGGGGGAGCCGCGCGCCGACGTCGGGATCGAGCGGTGAGCCAGGGCCCGCACGGCCGTCCCCGGGGGGCGCGGGCGGCGCTGGTGACGGCCGTCCTCGCCGTCGTGCTCGTGGGCGGGGCGGTGAGCGCTGCCGGTCCCGCCGCGGCGTCGGAGTCAGCCGAGGTCGAGGTCCGCCTCACCGACCTCACCGGCGTGCTGGCGCCCCAGACGCCCCCCGACGACGAGGAGGAGGCGCCCCTGGTCACGCGGCTGCTCGAGGAGGAGCACGGACCGGGGGAGGACCTCGAGCTG
The DNA here is from genome assembly GCA_007123425.1 of Nitriliruptoraceae bacterium. GTDB lineage: Bacteria > Actinomycetota > Nitriliruptoria > Nitriliruptorales > Nitriliruptoraceae > SKLC01. The sequence continues at coordinate 4,302 of SKLC01000298.1, read as the reverse complement.
CGCATGCTGGTGCACAACCGCGGCGACGCCGCCGTCGACGGGCTCCGGGTCGTGGTCGAGGTGCACCCGGCCGTCGCCGACCGCGACGAGCTGGCGGCGGCGCTCGAGGGCGAGGGACCCGCGGCGATCGCCACGGTCCATCAGCAGGACGTCCGCGACCTCGCCGACCTCGACGCGGGCGAGGTCGCCGGCCTCGAGGAGGTGCTCACCCCGGAGCAGGTCCCCTGGTCGCCGGAGGGTGGCGTGCACCCGGTGCGGATCTCGCTGGTGCGCGGCGCCGAGGTCCTCGACGAGATCTCGACCGCGGTCGTCTGGCTCGGCGAGGCCGAGGGGGAGCCGCTGCTGACCACCGTGGTGTGGCCGGTGACCGACAAGCCGTGGCGCGCCGAGCAGGGCGCCTATCCGGCCGGCGTCCAGCGCGACCTGCGCCCGGGTGGGCGCCTCGACGATCTCGTGCGGGGCCTGGAGCTGCACGAGGACCCGGGCGTGCTGCTGGCCCCCTCGGCCCACCTCGTCGAGGACCTGCGCGATCAGGCCTCCGGGTTCGTCCGGCTGCAGCGTCAGGAGGACGGCACCCGCGCGCGCGAGGAGGTCGGTCCCGAGGACGACGACGCGCGCCGCGCGGCCCAGGCGCTGACCCGCCTGCGGGAGCTGACGGGCGGCCTGCGGCACCAGCCCGTCTCGGGCGCCTACGCCGACGCGGACCTCACCGCGCTGCTCGCGCACGGCAGCGACCTGCGGGAGCTGGCCGGCGAGCTGGCCACCGAGGGCCGCAGCCGGCTGCAGCGCGACCTCGAGCACCCCGTGGACGCCGCCGCGTTCGTCCTGAACCGGCCCGTCACCCCCGAGGTGCTCGACCTCATGCCCTCACAGCACCTGCTGCTGGCCCCCGAGGTGGCGGCCGACCCGCCCACCGACGGGCGGGTGCAGCAGCTGCGATCGCCGTCGGGCCGGCCGCTGACCGCCTCCGTGGGCGACCCCACGATCGCACAGGTGCTCGCCGACGGCGCCGGGGACGGGCTCGTGACCGCCCAGCGGGTCCTGGCGGAGACCGCGGCCCTGTACTTCACCGAGCCGCACGTCGCCGACCGCAGCGTGGCGCTGCATCCCCCCGACGACTGGGACCCCGAGCCCGAGCTCATCGACGCGCTGCTGCGCGGCCTGGACGAGGCGCCCTGGCTGCAGCCGGTGGACCCCTCGCGGCTGGTGGGCCAGGCGGAGCGCGCCCCGGGCACGCTCGAGCTGTCCACGCCCGAGGACGAGCGCCTGCCGCACGACGTCGCCGAGGAGCTGAGCACCGCGCTGGACGATCTCCACGCTGCCGTGGAGGCCTGGCCGAGCCAGACCGACGACCGTCCCGAGCCCACGCGTCGCGACATGCGCACCGCGCTGCTGCGCGCCGCCTCGGGCCGGCTCGACCCCGACCGCGAGGCGACGTCGCTGATCCGCGACGTGCAGAGCTCGATCGACCGGTTCTTCGGCGACGTCGAGGTGGCAAGCGGCTCCCAGGTGACGCTGACCGCCGAGACCGGACAGGTGCCCGTCACCGTCCGACGCAGCCGCGGGGGCCCCATCGCCGTCCGCGTGGAGGTCGAGAGCCAGGGCCGGCTGATGTGGCAGGAGCGACGCTCGGACGCCATCGTGCTCGAGGACGAGGAGGCGCACACCGTCTCCTTCGAGACGCGGGCGCTGGGCACCGGGACCTTCCCCGTCACCGTGATCGTCACCGACGTCACCGGCACCCGTGAGCTCGAGCGCGCCAACCTGCGCGTGCGCTCCACCGCGGTGTCGGGCCCCGCGCTGTCGGCCACCGGGGCCCTGGTGCTCATCCTGCTGCTGGTCGGCGCGATCCGCCGGCGCCCCCGCGGACCGCAGCTGCAGGTCGTCGACGCCGACGCGGCGCCCGACGAGGAGCAGCCGCAACCCGACACCCGGTGAGGCGCCCGGCCCGGCTCGGTGGCTCGCCGTTCGACCCGCGCGACATTTCAGCGCGCACGGCGCGGCCAATGCCGCAACAATGGGCACTGCGGAGGGTGATGGGCCAAGAGCGGAGCGCGACAAGCCAGCGGGGGTGGAGAGAAGGGGCATGAGCATGCGGATGCACAACGAGCGGGGGGAGATCTCGAGCTGGCTCGCGCAGCTGCTCGTCGTCGTCACCGTCGTGGCCCTGGTGATCTACGAGGCGGTCGCCCTGGCCTTCGCGGCCGTGCAGGTGGACGACCTCGCGCGCGATGTCGCACGCTCGGCCCGAGACGAATACCGTACAGAGCAGTCCCTCGTCCGCGCGCAGGCCGTGGCGGAGGAGACCGCGGGGGCACACGACGCCATCGTGACCGACGTGCAGGCCGACGGGGATTCGCTCAGGGTGACCATCGAGAGGTCGGCGAACACCCTCGTGGTGCACCGCATCGGCCCCCTGGCCGACCGACTGACCCCGACCGCCACCCGCGAAGCGGACCTGTAGACCCAAGGCGAGCGCGTGCAGCGATCCGGCGAGCCCCCCAGCGTGGGGGCCGACGACCCCACCATCACCGGGGCGACGTCCTTCGACGACGCCCCCGGGGGCTCGTCGACCCCGCGGGGCTCGGGTGGGCGCCGGGACGAGGCCGCCGGGGACGCCGACAGCGACCGGGAGGCCGGGTCCGCCAGCGGGCCCGCCGAGCCCCAGGCGTGGCCCAACCGCACCCACCTCGCGGGCCGCTACCACCTCGAGGAGCCGGTCGCCTCGGGCGGCGCGGCCATCGTGTGGCGGGCCTTCGACGAGAACCTGTCGCGCACGGTGGCGATCAAGCTGCTCCACCCCCACCACGCCACCGACCCCACGGTGGTCGAGCGCTTCGAGCGCGAGTCGCGCTCGGCGGCGCAGCTCAACCACCCCAACGCGGTGCGGATCTACGACACCGGGCGCGACGACGAGCTCGTCTACCTGGTGATGGAGTACGTCGACGGGCCCAGCCTGCGGGAGGTCCTGTCCGGCAACGGACAGCTCGACGCGACGGTCGTGGCCGCGCTGGGCGAGCAGGTCGCCTCCGCGCTCGGCGAGGCGCACGCGCACGGGCTGGTCCACCGCGACGTCAAGCCCGCCAACATCCTCATCGCCTCCGACGGGACCGTGAAGGTCACCGACTTCGGGATCGCCAAGGCGCTCTCCAGCGCCGACGCCACGCTGACCTCGCCCGGCACGGTGGTGGGCACGGCCGCCTACGTGGCCCCCGAGCAGCTCGAGGACGCCTCCATCGATGCGCGCGCCGACATCTACGCGCTCGGCGTCCTGCTCTACGAGTGCCTCACGGGCCGGCCGGCCTTCTCGGGCGACACCCCCACGGCGACCGCCGCGATGCGCCTGACCCACGAGCTGCTGCCGCCACGGCAGATGCGTGCGGACGTCCCCCGCGGCCTCGACGACGTCGTCGTCCGCGCCACGCGGCGCAATCGCGACGAGCGCTTCGACACCGGGGCCGACATGGCGGCGGCGCTCAGCGCGATGGTCACCACCAAGCCCAGCGACCTCACCATCCAGCTGCTCGACCAGGGCGCGGAGGTCTCCGACGACCCGATCACCGACGAGCCGCGCACCTACTCCGGCCCCATCCCGGTGACCCGCAACGAGTACGCCCGCCGCATGGGCGCGGCCTTCGCCGGCGGGCTCGTGCTGGCCCTGGTGGCCTGGCTGGTCTCGATCGCGATGTCGGAGGACGAGGAGACCCCCACCGCCACCGAGCACCAGGTGGTCGAGACCACCGTCTTCGACCCGGCCGACCCGCTGATGCCGGACAACGCCCAGGACGCGGGCAACGCCGCGGACGGCGACCCGCAGACCGACTGGAGCACCGAGTCCTACTCGACGCCGGACTTCGACGGGGAGAAGGACGGGATCGGCCTGGTCTTCGACCTCGGGGACGAGCGCGACGTGCGCGGCATCATCGTCGAGCTGGTCCGCGGCGGCGTGGACGTGGAGCTGTACACGACCGATGAGCTGCCCGAGCCCTCCGAGGGCGTGGGGTCGTGGGGCGAGCCGCTGGCCACCCAGGTGGACATCCAGCAGCGCCATCCGTTCACGCTCAACGCCAGCGAGCGGTACTGGATGCTGTGGATCACCGGGCTGTCGACCAGCGGCGACGACACCTACACCGCCGAGGTCGCCGAGGTCGTCTTCCGGGGGCAGTAGCCACGTGCCGACCCAGCCCGCGCCCCGGTCCCCGGACGGCCCGTCCAGGGGAGCCCGCCCCGGCACCGCAGCGGCGGGCTCGCGCGCGTCCGCCACCACGGCGCGCCGGCAGGCGGAGGCACAGCAGGACGCGG
>SKLC01000177.1 GCA_007123425.1 Nitriliruptoraceae bacterium | reverse complement strand
TCAGGGCCGCTCGCGCGCCTCGGCGAGCAGGTCAGGGCCACCGTGGTGCGCCTGGTCGCGCCGGTTGGCGTGGGTGGGCGCGTCGGGCACGTGCGCGGGCCGCCCGGCCGCCATCTCGCGGCGCAGGACCGGCACGACCTCCTCGCCCAGGATCTCGATCTGCTCGAGCACCGTCTCGAGCGGCAGGCCCGCGTGGTCCATCAGGAACAGCTGGCGCTGGTAGTCGCCCACGTGCTCGCGCATCGCCGCGTAGCGCTCGATGACCTGCTGAGGGCTGCCGACCGTCAGCGGCGTGGCGGCGGAGAAGTCCTCCAGGGAGGGGCCGTGGCCGTAGACGGGCGCGACGTCGAAGTAGGGCCGGAACTCCCGCACGGCGTCCTGGGAGTTGCGGCGCATGAACGCCTGGCCGCCGAGCCCCACGATCGCCTGGTCGGCCGAGCCGTGGCCGTGCTGCTCGTAGCGGCGGCGGTAGAGCTCCACCATCTGGGTGGTGTGGTGCATCGGCCAGAAGATGTTGTTGTGGAAGAAGCCGTCGCCGTAGGCGGCGGCCAGCTCCGGGATCTGGGGGCTGCGGATGGAGCCGTGCCACACGAACGGCGGCACGTCGTCCAGGGGCCGCGGGGTCGCGGTGAAGCCCTGCAGCGGGGTGCGGAAGCGCCCCTCCCAGTCCACCACGTCCTCACGCCACAGCCGGTGGAGCAGGCCGTAGTGCTCGACGGTCAGTGGGATGCCGTCGCGCGGGTCGTAGCCGAACCACGGATAGACCGGCGCCATGTTGCCGCGCCCCAGCATCAGGTCGACCCGGCCGTCGGCCAGGTGCTGCAGCATCGCGTAGTCCTCCGCGATCTTGACCGGATCGTTGGTGGTGATCAGGGTCGTCGAGGTCGACAGGATCAGCCGCTGCGTGCGCGCCGCGATCCAGCCGAGCATCGTCGTGGGCGACGAGGGCACGAAGGGCGGGTTGTGGTGCTCGCCCATCGCGAAGACGTCGAGGCCCACCTCCTCGGCCTTGAGCGCGATCGCGAGCATCGCCTTGATGCGCTCGTGCTCGGTGGGCGTGCGGCCCGTGGTGGGGTCCGGCGTGACATCGCCGACCGTGAAGATCCCGAACTGCATCATCGTGTGTCCTCGTGGCTGGCCTGCCCCGGCCCGGGGCGACCCGACCGGAGGCTGGCCCCAGCCGAGTAGTTGCTCAGACAACTTTCTTCGCCAGCGTACCCGGTCGTGACCGGTTCGCCGAGTCTGCCCGCAGGGCCACCCATCGGACCGCGGGTCCGCGAGCCGGCACCAGGAGGTCCGGGCCCGGCCGGCGCGGGCTGAGGACCTCCTGGTGGCCCTCAGCCGCAGCGGCGCTCGTGGGGCCGGGCCGGCTCGTGCTCGCTGCCGTGCTCGTGCCGGTGCGCCGCACCTGCCCGCTCGTGCTCGTGCCGCTGGTCGCACTCGCCGTCGTGGGCCCGCGGGCGGTCGTGGTCCTGGCGCACCTGGGCGTCCTCAGGGTCGTGGATCCGCATGCGGTCGCGGTCCCGCTCCCGGAGTGCCACCTCGGCCGGGTCCTCGGCCTCGATCTGCTCCATCACCCGGTCGCGGTCCCGGTCCTGCAGGCCGCGCTCCGACCTCGGACCGGCGAGCGCCGCCACCGCCAGCCCGGCCAGCAGGAGCGCCACCACGGCCACCGTGAGCGCGCGTGTCGTGGTCCTCATCTCGATCACCTCCTCCTTCCTGCCCCCAGTGAACGCCGGCGCCGTCGACTCCGGATGTGGTGCGGGTGAAGACCGTGTGGAGATCGTGGCCACCGCGGAGGCGCGCCACGTGCCCTTCCGCGCGCCGGGCCGGAGGACCCTGGCGCGCCAGAGGTGGGGGCCTACGGTGAAGGAGGATCGCGCCGTGCTCCGAGGGCTCGAGGTGGCCACGAGGGCTGGGGGCTCGATGGACGGAGGTCGCCGTGGCGTCGCTGGTCCTGGTGGTGGAGGACGAGCGCAAGATCCGTGAGCTCGTCCGGGACTACCTCGAGCGCGACGGGTACCAGGTGCTGACCACCGGGTCAGGAGCGGAGGCGCTCACACTCGCCCGCACCCATGCGCCCCACCTGATGGTGTTGGACCTGCGGCTCCCCGACGTTCCCGGCGAGGAGGTCGCCCGCGAGCTGCGGACCTTCTCGTCGGTGCCCGTGCTCATGCTGACGGCGAAGGCGACGGAGGACGACCGCATCCGCGGGCTGGAGATCGGCGCCGACGACTACGTGACGAAGCCGTTCAGCCCCCGGGAGCTGGTGCTGCGGGTGCGTGCGATCCTGCGCCGCGCACCCGAGGTCCGCGAGCACGGGCAGGCCCGCTCCTTCGGGGCCGGGCTGCTGGCGATCGATGAGTCGCGGCACGAGGCCTGGATTGACGGCCACCTCGTGGATCTCACCCCGACCGAGTGGCGGCTGCTGCTCGCCCTGACGGCGAGGCCGGGGCGCGTCTACTCGCGCTCCGAGCTGCTCAACCGGGTGCGTGGCGAGGAGTTCGAGGGATATGAGCGCACCATCGACACGCACGTGAAGAACCTGCGGCACAAGCTCGGAGACGTCTCCGGGGAGCCCGGGATCATCGAGACCGTCGTGGGCACCGGCTATCGGCTCGGGTTGCAGCGCGATGGCTGAGGGGATCCGCTGGCGCGATCGGCTCGGCACCCGCCTCGGCGTCGCCTTCGTCCTCACCGCGCTGCTCGCGGTCGCCGCCGCCACGGGGGTGGCCCTGACGACGACCGGCGCGTCGATCGATCGGCTCGTCGACGGGCAGCGTGATCGAACCGTCGCCGACGTGCGCATCGCCCTGGGGCGAGCCTACGAGGACGCGGGCGGCTGGGCGGGCGCGAACCTGCTCCCCGCGCACGCCCTGGCCGCCGCCGGCGGCGCGGTGCTGCACCTCACGGCCGAGGGTGACGTCGAGGTGCCCGCCCCGCCCGAGGCGGACCGGCTCACCCGCCGCCTCCACCGCCACGAGGACGTGCCGAGCCGACCCGGGGAGGAGCACCGCCCCGAGCAGGACCCGCCCGCAGGCCCACGGCACCACTCCTCCGAGCCCGGCCGCCAGGAGAACGGCGGGGCCGGTGCTCCGCTCGTGCTGGCTGCTGGCCAGGCCGACGACGCGGGAGGAAGGGGAGCCCCGGTGGACGTCGAGGTCGACGTCGAGGAGGAGCGCACCACCGAGCTGCGCGTGGAGGGCAGGATCGTCGGCGTCGCCACGCTGGCATTCGTCGCCCGCGAGCAGCTCGACCCGGTCGCGGCGCTGCGCGACGCCGTCACCCGCAACCTCCTGGCGGCGGGGCTCATCGCGGCCGTGCTGGGTGTCGCGGTGAGCGCATGGGTCAGCCCGCGCCTGACCCGGCCGATCCGGGCCGTGGCGGGCGCCGTGGGCCGGATCGCCGACGGCGACCGGGCGACGCAGGCACACCTGCCCGGGGCGGTCGGGGAGCTGGACCTGTTGGCGCGCTCCGTCGATCGCATGGCCCAGGACCTGGAGCGCGAGGACCGTCTGCGTCGGGCGCTGGTGGCGGACGTGGCCCACGAGGTCCGCACGCCGCTGACCGTGCTGCTCGGCGAGGTGGAGGCGCTCCAGGATGGGCTCGTCCCCCCGGACGCCGAGCGGCTCGCGTCCTTGCACGAGGAGGTCCTTCGGCTCGCGGCCCTCGTGGAGGACCTCGACGCCATCGCCGCGGCAGAGGCTGCGGGGCGGTCGCTCGATCGGGAGCCGGTGGACCTCGCGACGGTGGCCGAGGCGGCACTTCGCGGCCTCGAGGAGCTGGTGGACGACGCGGGGATCGAGCTCGAGACCCGGCTGGTCGCCGCGACGGTGCTGGGGGATCGCCGCCGGCTCGAGCAGATGGTGCGAAACCTGCTGACCAACGCGGTGAAGTTCTCATCGCCGGGTGGCCGTGTCGTGCTCCGGGTGTCTGGGGACGACGGCGGGGTGGAGCTCTCGGTGGTCGACGAGGGGCCCGGCATCCCCGAGTCGGAGCTGCCTCACGTCTTCGAGCGCTTCTGGCGCGGCCGGCATGCCGCGGGGACCCCCGGCAGCGGCGTTGGGCTGGCCGTGGTCGCCGAGCTCGCTGCCGCCCACGGCGGGGAGGCGAGGGCTGCCAACGTGCCAGGAGGCGGGACGCGGCTGACCGTGCACCTGCCCGCGGCCGCCGTGCCGGGACCCGACGCCGCAGGCTCCTAAGGCGGGCGCCTCACCGCAGGTGGGAGTCCTCCGGCGCCTCCGGGGCCTCCTCGCGCTCCGGCGCTGCCGTGCGCCGGAGCCGGCGCACGAGGACCGCGAGCGCCGCGAGCGCGATCGCGCCGAGCACGGCCAGGTCACCCACCCGGTCGTCGAGGCGGGCCAGCCACTCCTGCGCGGCGCGCTCGACCTCGAAGGTGTCGGGCAGTCCCGGGATCCCGCCGGTGGTGCCGCCCGTGGCCAGGAACAGCACGCCCACCCCGATGAACAGCAGGCCGGAGACCAGCGAGGTGGTGTGCAGGCGGAGGCGTCCGAGCTGCAGCTGCCGGCCCCGCAGCCAGCCGCGGCTGCCGAGGTCGAGCCGGTCCCACCCGAGGGCGAGCAGGAAGAGCGGCCCGGCCATGCCGAGCGCGTAGACGCCCAGCAGCGCGCCGCCGTGCAGCGGCCGGCCGTCGCTGGCCGCGACCGTGAGCACCGCCCCCAGGATGGGCCCCGAGCAGAAGCCGGCCAGACCGTAGACCGCCCCGAGCCCGTAGACGGCCCCGTTGCCGGTCCGGCCCGCGAAGCGTCCCTGGGCACGCTGGGCGAAGGAGAGCGCGAACCCGCCCCCGAAGATCTGCACGACGCCCAGCACGATCACCAGCCACCCGGCGATCAGGATGAGCTCGTCGCGGTGGCCGAAGAACAGCCGGCTCGCCAGGGACGCGCCCATGCCCAGCGGCACCAGCGTGGTGGCCAGGCCCAGGTAGAAGACCCCGGTCCGAGCCAGCAGCGCCGTCGGTCGCCCGAAGGCGTAGGCGAAGAAGGACGGCAGCAGCAGCGCCCCACAGGGGCTGATGAGGGTCAGCACCCCACCGAGGAATGCCGCGAGGTAGCCGACCTCGATCACGACGCACCGGCCTCATCGGCCGCCTGGTCGATGACCTGGCGGAAGGTGTCGGTGGGCTGGCCGCCGATCATCGACCGACCGTTGATCACGAAGGCCGGCGTCCCGGTGAAGCCCAGCTGCTGGCCGATCTGCAGGTCCTCGTGGACCGCCTGGCGCAGCTCGTCGTCCTGCATGTCCTGCTCGAACTGCTCGGTGTCGAGCCCGAGCTCGCCGGCGAGCTCGGTCAGCGACCCGACCGAGAGCTCGCCGGTGTTGCGCTCGAAGTCACGCTCGAAGATCTCGTCGTGCATCTCGAAGAAGGCGTCCTGCTCGGCGGCGGCCCGTCCGGCCATCGCCGCGGTCAGCGAGTCCTCCCCGAGCACGGGGAAGTCCCGCCACTCGAAGCGGAGGATGCCCTCGTCGACGTACTCGTCGACCAGGTCGGGCATGGTCTCCAGCCCGAAGGAGGCGCAGAACGGGCACTGGAAGTCCGACCACTCGATCATCACGACCGGGGCGTCGACCTCGCCCAGCGCCCGCGGGTCGTCGGGGTCGCGTCGGGCCAGCTGCTCGCCGGCCTCACGGGCTGCCTCGGCGTCGCCGGTCTGCTCACCG
>SKLC01000162.1 GCA_007123425.1 Nitriliruptoraceae bacterium | reverse complement strand
GCCGGATCACCCGCTTCCGCCAGTTCACGGACACGGCCGCGTTCGCTGAGGTGACCACCGGCGCCGGCTGACCTCGCCGCGGCCGCGCCCCCGGCTGGCGTCCAGGGTCAGTGCGGCCCGCTGGTGCGCACGAGAGCGAGCAGCGACGGCAGGGCGAGCACCACCTCGGTGAGCACGTCGAGGTCGAGCACGTCGAGGGTGTCGGCCGGTGTGTGGGCGAGCCCGCCGAGCAGCTGGTGGACGTCCTCGCTGGTGATGGCGAGCGCCGGGATCCCCCGCATCGCAAAGAGGGCGTGATCGCTCTCCAGCCACGGCTCGGCCCGCACCCATCCGGCACGCCCGGCCAGCCAGTCGGCGACCGCCTGCTCGAGTCCGCTCGGACACGCCAGCGTGGCCAGCGACGTGCCCCGCCCGCTCAGCCCCACGCCGTCGACGTTGATGGCGGCGTGGACCTCCGCCAGCTCGGTCGCGTGCAGCCACGCGACCTCGCCGCAGGCGTCGAAGTGGTCCTCGCCGTTGAACAGGACGAGCTCGACCGGGCCGGGGTCCTCGTCCCACGTCTCGGCGAGCGCGAGCAGCACCGCGACGCCGGCCGCGTTGTCGAAGGCGCCCGGCGTGGTCGCCTTCGAGTCCAGGTGGGCGCTGACCACGGCCCGGTCCGCGGCCGGGCCGTGACGGGCGGCCACGGTGCTGCCCCGCCCGTCGTGGACGGCTCCGCCGAGCCGCAGGTGCGCCCACCCGACGCGCGTGAGCGCGTCCCGGTGCACCGTGGGAAGCGTCGTGGAGGACAGGCCGAGGTCGGGGTCCTCGAGCACGGGCTGCCAGTCGTCGCTGAGGGCGATCACCCCGGCCGGGCGCAGCCGTCGCAGCGCGGCGCGCGTTCGTGCGTGGTGGGGCACGTCGAGGAAGGGGAAGGCGGCGGGAAGGATCTGCTCGCTGGCGAGCTCACCGTCGAGCACGAGGATGCGTGCCGGGTCCGGCGCGAGCTCCTCGAGCTCGTCGAGCCGCTCGACGCGCTCCAGGCGCCCGCGGACGTCGCAGGTCGCGGCGTACGGGTCGGGCCGGACCCCGAGGACGCCTTGGGAGGTCGCGAGGCTGCCGTCGCCGGGCTCCCACCAGCGCGTGGCGAAGGGGTGCTCGACGACGCTGAGCCCGCAGTCACCGAGGACCCCGGCGACGTAGGAGGTGGCCCGCCGGTTGGCGGGCGAGCCCGGAGGGCGGGCACCGACGTCCTCGACGAGGACCTCGAGGTGGCGCGCGAGACGGTCACGGACCAGAGTCATGTCTCCAGCATGCCGCGGGGTCGAGGCCCACGTCGTCGGCGACCCGACGCAGCAGCCGGTCCACCTCGCCGCGGGGTGCCCGGGTGGTGGGCAGGCGGTGGACCGCGCGGGCGCGCCGGTCGTGCCAGATGACGGGGGGCTCCACGTCGGGCAGGTCGGCCAGGGCGAGCCACACGATCGTGTCCGCGCCCTCGGCGGGGGAGCGCAGCAGCGGTCGCATGCCGGTGGCGAACCGCGGCAGGCTGGTCTCCACGCCGGGCGTGGCGGCCCAGCCGGGGTGCATCACGTGGGCGTCGACGCCGCCCCGGTCGGCGCGCCGCTGCCACGCAGCGGTCAGCTCGACCTGGGCGCGCTTGGCCTGGGCATAGGCCGTCAGGGGCGCGTAGCCGGCACCCGGGTCGATGAGATGCTCGACGTCGAGGCGCCGGGTGTACATGCCGCCCGAGGAGACGGTCACCACCCGGGCCGGCGCGGCCGCCTGCAGCGACGGTCGCAGGAGCGCGGTCAGCAGCAGCGGCGCGGCGACGTGCAGCTGGTAGGTGCGCTCGAGCCCGTCGTCGGTGTAGCCGAGCCGGTCGAAGGTCGCCCCTGCGTTGTGGATCAGTGCGTGCACGGGCGCGCCGTCCACCGTCAGGCGGTGCGCCGCTGCACGGACCGAGGACAGGTCGGCGAGATCCGCCACGTCGTGCGTGATCCGGTCGACCAGCTCGCCCGCCAGCCTGCCGCGGAGTCGCTCGTGCAGCTGCTCCAGGCGATCCGGCGAGCGCACCAGCAGATGGGGACGGGCGCCGGTGCGCAGCAGCGCAGCGGCGGTGGCCTCGCCGAGGCCCGACGTCGCGCCGGTGACGACGACCCGGCGGTCGGCGCCGTCGAGCTCGTGGAGGGCGTCCCACCGCTCGAGTCGCGACCGCACGGCGTGGCCGATCCGCGTGTAGGAGCCCACGGTCGTGGCCTCGAGCATGGCATCGACAGCGCGGGCGAGGGCGGGGCGTGGGATGGGGGTCTCCTCGAGCGTCGGGGGGTACCTCGCGTTCGGCGGCCGGTGCGGGGTCGGACGGGTGGCTGCCCGAGACACGCCGGCACGTGCGCTCCGGCGCCGGGGTGGCGTCAGTCCTGCAGGCGCTCGAGGCGGAGCTCCAGGGCTCGCCGCGAGCGCTGATGCTCGCGGTCCCGGGTCCCCGGTGGGCAGGCCGCCATCCCCCCGCGGGCCGGGTGACGCGCGCCGACCCTGCTGGGGCCGCTGCTCGATGGGGGTGGCGTCCTGCTGGCCCTCCTCGACGCCGAGCACCCGACGCAGGCCCTGCAGGAAGCCGGAGAGCTCCTCGCGGTCGGAGATGGTCAGCGCGCACAGCTCCTCGCCGTCCCCCTGGCCGCGGTCCTCGCGGATCACGAGTCGGCCGGCGTCGGGCTCGGCTGCGAACCCGAAGGTCGCGTCGTCACCGCGAACGCGCACCTCCCGGCGCTCGCTGATCTCGGCCACGCGGACCTCCTCGGCGGTGTGCGGAGCCCGGGCGGCTGCGGCGCACACGGCGACGGGCTCGCGCACGTCCCAGGCTACGGGGGGCGCGTCCGCCGGTGGACGACCGAACGTCTGGGGTGGGGGAGCGTCAGTGGGACGGTTCGACCGGCCGCAGCGTCGGGCGCTTCGCGGTGACGTGATCACCGGAGGAGTGGCCCCGCACCCGCCGCGCCACCCAGGGCGCGAGATGGTCACGCAGCCAGGCGGCCTCCGCGACGATCCGTTGCCGCGGGGCCGGCGGGGGCACCGGCGGTAGGGGCCGGGCCCAGGACCCGTCGTGCCCGTCGATCCCCAGCAGCTGCGCGAGCGCGTCGGCGATCCGCTCGTGGCCGAGCGAGCTGGCGTGGAGCCGGTCGTCGCTCCACAGGCGGGTGTCCGTGGCCACGGGCTCCGCCGCGAGATCGAGCACGTGCGCACCGGTTCGCTCGCTCGCGGTGCGGATCGCGGCGTTGAGCCCCGCGACCCGTCGTCGCAGCAGCCGGGCCGCCGGGTGCATCCGGGAGGGGTCGGGCCAGGTGATGGTCACGACCGTCGCGCCGGCGTCGACCCCGGCCCCCAGCATGGCCTCGAGATCCTCGGCCAGGCGCACCGGGTCGAACGTGGGGCGCAGCATGTCGTTCACCCCCGCCACGATGCTGATCAGGTCGGGGTCCAGCGCCAGCGCCGGTGCCAGCTGCTCCGCGCGGATCCGGTCGGCCGTGCGGCCCCGCACGGCGAGGTTGGCGTAGGCGACGTCGCCGTGGGTCGCGTCCAGCCGCTCGGCGAGCCGGTCCGCCCAGCCGCGGTAGCCACCGGCCGGATGCGGGTCGTCGAGCCCCTCGGTGGAGCTGTCGCCGATGGCGACGTAGCGATGCCACGGCATGAACGGTCCTCTCCGACGTCGGCGATCGCCCCGCCCCACGCGGGCGCGGCGGCGACCACGGCTACCCGGTGGTGGCGTCCTCGTCCACCTCGAGCAGGGCGCGGTTGCGTCCGAACACCACCAGCCCGAAGGCCGTGAGGTACATGATCACGCTGTAGACGGCCGCCGGCGCCGCGACGACCTCGCTGCCCACGACGGTGACGGCGATGAGGATCGCCAGGGTCCCGTTCTTGATCCCCAGCTCGGCCGCGCAGGTACGGCGGTCCTTGGGGCCCAGCCCCACCAGGCCCGTGGCGAACCCGAGCCCGAGCCCACCGAGGTTAAGCAGCAGCGCGGCGGGACCCGACTGGGCGATGAGCGTGGGCAGGTCCTCGCGGATGTCGATGGCGATGCCCACGATCAGGGCCACCAGGACCACGGCGCCGAAGGCGGAGACCTTCGGCTCGAACCGTGCCGCGGCCTCGGGTCGGCGGGAGCGCAGGGCCATGCCGAGCAGCACGGGCAACAGCACGATCGCGACCAGCAGGCCGATGCTGTCGAGCAGGGGGACCCGCACGACCACGTCCGCGTCCTCTGCGCGCCAGGCGAGCGCCAGGTTCGCGGCGAGCGGGAGGGTCACGATCGTGATGACGCTGGCGACCACCGTCAGCACGATCGACAGCGCGACGTTGGCACGCGACATGAGCGAGACCAGGTTCGAGGTGGTGCCGCCGGGAGCGGCGGCCAGGATCACCAGTCCCAGGGTGAGCTCGGGTGAGAGCCGCAGCAGCGCGGCGATCGCGAAGGCCAGCGCGGGCATCAGCACGATCTGGACGACCGAGCCCACCGTCATGGCCCGCGGCTGGCGCGCCTCGCGCCGGAAGTCGGCGACGGTGAGGGTGAGGCCGATGCCGACCATGATGATGAACAGCGCGATCGGCAGGCCGATCTCGACCAGCGGGCTCTGCTCCACGTCCTCGTCCCTCTCTTCGGCCCGGTGCCTCGCGGCGGGAGCGAGCAGGCTACGGCCTTCGTCGTGGAAGCGTCCATGTGGCGCCTCGAGGCATCGGGCGCTGCGAGCGTCCACGCGGCGTCCCGGAGCAGCGGGGCTGCCGGACCCGGCGCAGTAGGCTTGCCACATGGAGTCCCGCGACGCGCCCGACGCCGACGAGCTGCTCCGCGCAGACCTCGGAGGGGGCGTGGCGCCGGCGACCTACGTGCTCTCGGCGGCGGTCTACGTCGAGCGCGGAGGAGAGATCCTGCTGCTCGAGCGCGCCGCTGGCGGGGCCATGGCCGGCCAGTGGTTCCTGCCGGGCGGGATGATCGAGCCCGGAGAGCTGCCCGAGCAGGGGGCCCGACGTGAGCTCTGGGAGGAGACCGGTCTCGAGATCACCGGCGACCTCGAGCTGGTGGGCGCCTACCCCATGCGGATCTACGGCCGCGACACCCTGCAGCTGACCTACCGCGGCACCGCGGGCCCGGGCGAGCCCAGGCTCAGCGCCGAGCACGACGACGTCCGGTGGGTGGACCCGGTGGAGATGCGGGCCGCCCTGACCGACGACGCCATCGCCACCATCGCCCAGGGACATGACGCGGTGCGTGCGATGGTCGAGCACATCCGCACCGATCTCGAGCGCTACCTGCGCCGCGTGGGACGTTGACGAGGGGGAGATGATGCGCGAGCCCACGCTCCATCCGGGTCACACCGACGTCGATGTGCAGCAGGGCCTCGCCGAGGAGGCCGCGCGCGCACTGGGGCGTGCGGGAGCCCGGCTCGAGGAGGCGCTGCGGGCGTACCGGGCCGCCGTCGCGGCCGGGGCGACGGACAGCGAGGAGCGTGCCCACATCGATCGCATCGCCCGCCATCTGTACGCGCTGCTCGTGCAGCGGGAGTGCGCCGGCGCGATCCACGGCAACCTCGAGCAGATCTGCGCCGTGTATGACATCCCCGCCGCCGCGCTTCGGCGGCTGTGAGCGAGATCGAGCCCGCTGGCCCGCGCGTGGCCGTGCGCATGCGCCGGTGCGCGGGGGCTCGGGTGCGCGG
>SKLC01000445.1 GCA_007123425.1 Nitriliruptoraceae bacterium | reverse complement strand
GTCTCCCTGGGGACCAGCACGCGCGGCACCCGCTCGACCTCGCCCGGGCACCAGGCGGCCGCGCGCAGGCCCGTGCGGGGGTCGATCTCGACGAGCTCCCACTCCTCGTCGGGCAGCTCGAATCCGACCGGCTCGACGTCGGCGAGCGCCGCGGTCATCACGTCGCTGAAGATCGTGGCGGGCAGGCTGCCGCCGGTCACGCGATCGACGCCCTGCACGTCGCGCATCGGGCGCTGGTCCTGGGCGTGGCCCATCCACACCGCGCCTGCGAGCGCGGTCGTGGTGCCCACGAACCAGGCGTCGACGTGGTTCGAGGTCGTGCCCGTCTTGCCCGCCACCTCCCAGCCGTCCACGCGGGCCGCCCGGCCCGTGCCGTGCTCCACGGCCTCCCGCAGGACCCCGGCGGTGACGTAGGCGGCCGAGGGCGCGAGCACGGCCTGCACGTCGTCGTCGGGCAGCCAGACCACGTGGCCCTCGCGGCTCTCGATGCGCGTCACCGCCGTGGTCTCGCGCTTGGCGCCGAGGTTGCCCAGGGTCGCGAACGCCGAGGCCATGTCCAGCGGCGTGACGCCGAGCCCGCCACCGCCGATCGAGATCTGGGGGTCGTCGGTGGGGACGGGCGAGGCCACGCCCATCGCCCGCGCCGTGGCCGCCACGCGCCGCGTGTCGAGGTCGAGCCCGAGGCGCGCATAGGCGGAGTTGAGCGACAGGCGGGTCGCGCCCGCCAGCGTCACCGAGGGATAGTCGCGCCGGTCGTAGTTGCGCACGCTCCAGCCCGGTGCGACCTCGCCCTGGCGGCCATCGAGCTCGGTGTCGGGCCCCCGGCCATCGGCGACCGCGGCCGCCAGCACGAAGGCCTTGAAGGTGGAGCCCGGCTGGCGCCGGGCCTGGGTGGCGAGGTCGTACTGGAGCTCCTCGTACTCGCGGTTGCCGGCGGCGGCCACCACGTGGCCGGAGTCCGGCTCGACGAGCACGACCGCGGCCTCGGGGTCGTCGGCGTCGGGAAGGCGCTCGGCCAGCGTGGCGTGGGCGAGCTCCTGCAGGTCGGGCCGCAGGGTGGTGTGGATGCGCAGCCCCCCGCCGTAGACGCGCTGTGCCCGCTCGGCCTCGGTCCCGCCGAGCCGTGGGTCCTCGAGCAGCGTGCGGATCACGAAGTCGACGAAGTGGGGCTCGCGGGTCTCGGGGCGGGGCAGCCGGCCGTGGACCTCGATCGGCTCGGCCAGCGCCGCATCGCGGGTCGCGGCGTCGATGCGCCCGTCCTGCTCCATGCGGCGCAGCACGTCGTCGCGTCGGACCTCGGCCGCGTCGGGGTCGCGGGTGGGAGTCAGCGACTCGGGGGCGCGGATGATCGCGGCGAGCAGCGCGGCCTGGGCCACGTCGAGCTCCCCGGCCGGGACGCGGAAGTAGGTCTGGGCCGCCGCCTCGATCCCGTAGGCCCCCTCGCCGAAGTAGACCGCGTTGAGGTAGTCGGTGAGGATCTGGGCCTTGGTGCGCTGCTGCTCGAGGTTGCGCGCGAGCATCGCCTCGCGCAGCTTGGTGTCGGGGTCACGGTCCGCCTCGGGCATGTAGAGCAGCTTGACGACCTGCTGGGTGATCGTGGAGCCGCCCTGCTGGACGTGGCCGGCGGAGAAGTTGGCGATCGCCGCGCGGGTCACGGCGCGGGCGTCGACCCCGGCGTGCTCGAAGAAGCGGCGGTCCTCCGCGGTGAGCACGGCGTCGACGACGTGGCGGGGGACGTCGGCCAGCGAGACCGGCTCGCGGAACTCGCGTCGCAGCACGGCGAGCTGATTGCCCTCGGCGTCGTAGACGACCGACTGGACGTCGGGGACGCGGGCCTCGGCGTCGACGGTCGGCAGCTCGAGGGTGACCACCTGCCCGCAGGCGGTCAGGGTCAGCGCGAGCACGGCCAGCAGCGCCGCGGGCCGCACCCGACGACCTCGGCTCACCTCGCCCTCCTCCCGGCCCGGGACCGGGACCGCATGCGCGGCATGCGGCGTCACGTCCGCGAGGACCCGGCCGGGTCCCCACGGTGGTGATCGGCGCGGCCGCGGTCCGGCTGGAGCGGCCGTGCGCTGGTGCCGGCAGGCTACGCCAGCGCGCGGTCCAGGTCCGCGAGGAGGTCGTCGACCGACTCGATGCCCACCGACAGGCGCAGCAGGTCGTCGGGCACCTCCAGGGCGGTGCCCGAGACCGAGGCGTGGGTCATGATGCCCGGGTGCTCGATGAGGCTCTCCACGCCGCCCAGGGACTCGGCGAGGAAGAACAGCCGCGTGGTCTCCGCCACGCGGGTGGCCGCGTCACGCCCGCCCGCCACGCGCATCGAGATCATGCCGCCGAAGTCGCGCATCTGGCGCGCCGCCAGCTCGTGCCCGGGGTGGGAGGCCAGGCCGGGGTAGAGCACCTGCTCGACCGCCGGGTGCTGGTCCAGGAAGGTCGCGATCCGGGCGGCGTTGGCGCAGTGGCGGTCCATGCGCACGCCCAGCGTCTTGATGCCGCGCAGGGTGAGCCAGGAGTCGAAGGGCCCCGGCACGGCGCCGACGGCGTTCTGCAGGAACGCCAGCTCCTCGGCGGTGGCCGCATCGGTGCATACCGCTCCGCCGACGACGTCGGAGTGGCCGCCGAGGTACTTCGTCGTGGAGTGCACGACGAGGTCGGCGCCCAGCTCGACCGGCCGCTGCAGGTAGGGCGTGGCGAAGGTGTTGTCGACCACCAGCCGGGCGTCGTGGGCGTGGGCGATCTCCGCCAGCGCGGCCAGGTCGAGGATCTTCAGCAGCGGGTTGGAGGGGGTCTCGGCCCAGATGAACCTCGTCGCCGGGGTCATCGCCGCCGCGACCGCCTCCAGGTCGGTGAGGTCGACCGGGGTGGTCTCGATGCCGGCGCGCCGGTGGACCTTGTCGACCTGCCGCCAGGTGCCGCCGTACACGTCGTTGGCCATCACCACCTCGTCGCCCGGGGAGAGCAGGCGCAGCACGGCGTCGCTGGCCGCCAGCCCCGAGGCGAAGCACACCGCCTGCTCGGTGCCCTCCAGCGCGGCGAGGCACTGCTGCAGCGCCGTGCGGGTGGGGTTGCCGGTGCGGGCGTACTCGTAGCCCGTGTGCTCGCCGACCCTCGGCTGGGCGAAGGTGGAGGTCTGGAAGATCGGCACCGTCACGGCGCCGGTGGTCGGCTCGGGGTCCTGGCCGACGTGGATGGCCGCGGTCTCGAAGTCCACGGATGCCTCCTTCGGATCCTCGTGGCGGGCGCTGGTGGCCGCGTGGGGCAGCCAGTGGTCGGCCCGGGCAGATCAGCCCTGGTGCTCGGCCAGGTAGGTGAGCAGGTCGGCCCGGGTCAGCACCCCCGTGGGCTCGCCGTCCTCGCACACGACGACGGCCGGGCTGCCCGTGGCCAGGCTCGCGCCGAGGTGGTCCACGGCGTCGTCGGTGGCCACGATCGGCAGTGGCGGCTGCATCACCTCGACGACGGGGCGCTGCATCGCCTCCGCGTCGCGCAGCGCGACGTCGAGCAGGGCCGCCTCGCGGATCGAGCCGATCAGGTCGTCCTCGCTGGGGTGGGCGTGCACGTCCTCGTGGAAGACCGGCATCTGCGAGACGCCGAACTCGCGCAGCAGGGCGATCGCGTCGGCCACGGTCTCGCGCGGGTGGCAGTGGACCAGCCGCGGGAGCTCCTGCGCCGTGGCGGCCTTGGCGGCCAGGACGTCGCCGGCGGTGCCCGCACCGGAGGTGTGCTCCACGAAGCCGTGCTCGGCCATCCAGGTGTCGTCGTAGAGCTTGGAGAGGTAGCCGCGGCCCGAGTCGGGCAGCAGGACCACGATCGTGGCGTCCGCGGGCTGGGTCCTGGCGTACTCCAGCGCCGCCCACAGGGCGGTGCCGCCCGAGCCGCCGACCAGGATGCCCTCCTCGCGGGCGCAGCGGCGGGCGGTGAGGAAGGACTCGCGGTCCGAGACCCGGTACCAGTGGTCGACCGAGTCGGGCTGGAAGCTCTCGGGCCAGAAGTCCTCGCCGATGCCCTCGACCAGGTAGGGGTGGACGTCGTCGCCCGAGTACAGCGACCCCTCGGGGTCGGCGCCCACGACCTGCACGTCTGGGTCCTGGGCCTTGAGGTAGCGCGAGACGCCTGTGGCGGTGCCGCCGGTGCCCACTCCCGCGACGAAGGCGTCGATCCTGCCGCCGGTCTGGCGCCACAGCTCCGGCCCGGTGGACAGCACGTGTGCCTGGGGGTTGTTCTGGTTGTAGTACTGGTCGGGCTTGAAGGCGCCGGGCTGGGCGGCGAGGCGGTCGGACACCGAGTAGTAGGAGCGCGGGTCCTCGGGGTCGACGGCGGTGGGGCAGACCACGACCTCGGCGCCGTAGGCCCGCATCAGCGCGATCTTCTCGTTGCTGACCTTGTCGGGCACGACGAACTGGCAGCGGTAGCCCTTCAGCGCCGCCGCGATCGCCAGGCCCACGCCGGTGTTGCCCGAGGTGGGCTCCACGATCGTGCCGCCAGGCCTGAGGTCGCCGTTGGCCTCCGCGGCCTCGATCATCGACAGCGCGATGCGGTCCTTGACGCTGCCGCCCGGGTTGAGCATCTCGAGCTTGGCGATGATCGTCGGCGGGACGTCGCGGGAGAGCCGCTCGAGGGCGACCAGCGGGGTCTCGCCCATCAGCGCCAGCAGGTCGGGGGCCACCTCGCGGCCCTGCTCGTCCCGGTGGACGCGGGGGCCCTCGAGCGGGTCGTGCTCGACCCCCGGCGTGCGGCGGTAGACGCTGCGGTCGGTGAGGTCGATCCCGTCGGCCATGCCCAGCCACCTTCGTGCGCGTCACGGTCCCGGCCCGGCGGGTCCGGGCGGATGCCACCGAGCGTAGTGCCGCCCGCGCGCCGATCCGGGCTCGCGCGCGGGGCCCGGGCAGGGCGCGGCGGCTCCGACGGCTCGCCAGGCGATCGACGGGAGCAGGACGGCGAGGAGTGCGAAAGGAGAGGTCGGTACCCCCGGTAGGAATCGAACCTACGCACGTGGCTCCGGAGGCCACTGCTCTATCCACTGAGCTACGGGGGCGCGGCGCGGTTGCGCGGCCGAGCACGGTACCACGGCGCCGCTGGCGGGCATGAGCCGCCGGGGGCCGGACGGGCTCGCGGCCCCTCGACTACCGTGCCGTGCGATCACGGAGGACGCGGTGGTTCGAGTGCTCGCGGTGGACGACGATCCCACCATCCTGCGACTGCTGCAGGTCAACCTCGAGATGGAGGGGCACGAGGTCCACACGGCCGACAACGGCCGTGACGCGCTCGAACGCCTCCCCGAGGTCGAGCCCGAGGTCGTGCTGCTCGACGTGATGATGCCCCACCTCGACGGCTGGCAGGTGTGCGAGCAGCTGCGGACGGATGCCGCCTTCGACGCGCTGCCCGTGGTCTTCCTCTCGGCCCGCGCGCAGGAGGCCGACCTCTCGCGGGGCCGCGCGGTGGGCGCCGACGCCTACGTCACCAAGCCCTTCGATCCGCTGGAGCTCGTGGAGCTGATCGAGCGGCTCGCCCGCGAGGGGCGGCCGACCGACGGCTGAAGCCGCCCCTGCTCGTCCCGCCCGTCCCCGCGCGGGTTCGCCGGGTGCGCGCGGGCGCGTACGCTCGCGCCTCGCACACCCGCACCGCCTCGACGCGCGTGCGCACCCGACCGCTCTCGAGATCGCCATGGCACGTCCCGATGCGCTCGAC
>SKLC01000002.1 GCA_007123425.1 Nitriliruptoraceae bacterium | reverse complement strand
TCGAGCGGCTGCGAGCGCGCATCTCGCAGGGCGACGGGGACGCGGGCACGCGGCTCGAGCTCGGTCGGGCCTTGGCGGCCGCCGGGGACTACACCCAGGCGATCGAGGCGCTGCTGGAGGCCGTCGAGCTGGGCGGCGAGGCTCGCGAGCCGGCCCGCGAGCA
The DNA here is from genome assembly GCA_007123425.1 of Nitriliruptoraceae bacterium. GTDB lineage: Bacteria > Actinomycetota > Nitriliruptoria > Nitriliruptorales > Nitriliruptoraceae > SKLC01. The sequence goes on along the minus strand of SKLC01000002.1, from coordinate 5,540 downwards.
GCTCGTCGCGCTGTTCAACCTGCTCGGCGACGACGACGAGCGCGTCGCCGGGGCCCGGCCGCGCCTGGCACGGGCGCTGTTCTAGAGGCACCGCGCCACAGGCGGCCATGGTCGCGCCGGGTGGGCCGAGGGTTCACGCACCGCTGACGTGGCTGTCATCCTGGTGACACACGGGCGTCGTAGCGTCGTCGCCGTCATCTCGCCAATGACCGGGACACCCAGCCGGCGCGTTCCTCTCCCGGCGCGCTGCGCTGTCGCTCCCCCACGGGCCGTCCGCACCGCGGGCGGCCCGTGCGAGGTGTCCAGGTCCGTGGCCGGCCTCAGCCCTCGAGGCGCTCGATGACCTGCTCGGCCACCTCGCGCATGGTCACCCGGCGCTCCATCGCCTGCCGCTGCACGAACCGGAAGGCGTCCGCCTCCGAGAGCCCCTCGTGCTCCTGAAGCAGCCCCTTCGCGCGCTCGACGACCTTGCGGGCGTCGAGGCGCCCCTGCAGGTCGTCGACCTCGCTCTCCAGGCCCGACATCTCGCGGAAGCGGCCCGCCGCGATCTCGACCGCGGGCAGCAGGTCGTGCTTCTGGAAGGGCTTGACGAGGTAGGCCATGGCGCCGGCCCGGCGCGCCTTCTCGACCAGGTCGCGCTGGCTGAACGCCGTCAGGATGAGGATCGCGGCCCGGCGCTCCTTGGCGATCTCCTCGGCGGCCTGGATGCCGTCCATCACGGGCATCTTGATGTCGAGGATCACCAGGTCGGGGCTGAGCTCGCGGGTCAGCCGCACCGCCGAGGCGCCGTCGGCGACCTCCGCCACGACCTCGAAGCCCTCCTCCTGCAGCATCTCCTTGAGATCGAGGCGGATCAGCGCCTCGTCCTCGGCGATCAGCACGCGCGTGGGGCGGGTCGGGGCCTCGTCGCTGGAAGCGGCGGACGTGTCGGGCGGCGTCTCGGTCAACTCGGTCCCTCCAGCTCCAACAGCCGCTCAAGCAGTCGGTCCCGCTCGACGAGCAGTCCCTCCTCCTTGCGGCGTGCCTCCTCGAGCAGCGCGGCGTGCCGGTCGAGGTCCGTGCGTGCTTGCTGCCACTCGCGGTCGGCCAGCGGCGTCCGGGCGACCAGGCGGCGGGTCTCCGCCTCGGCCGCGAGCTCATCGAGGTGGGCGACCTGCTCGTCGAGCACACGCTCGCTCGCGCGGACCCGCTTGAGGTGCTCCTGGACCCGCGTAAGGCGCTCGCGCACCTTCGTCGACTCTCGCACGCTGACCGTCGCCGTGCCTCTCGTCACACCGGCAGGCGGCTGATCGGCGCCGCGGTCGAGGAATGGCAGGTCGTCTCGCGGTCGCGACCGGCCGCTCGGACGTGCAACCGTACTCGCGGCCGCACCGGGGCGCCAAACACCGCACTGGGAGGCGCACGCCCCCGACGCGCCGTCCAGCACGACCGTCGCTCGCGGTACCCCCGGTGGGATTTGAACCCACACGCCCGTGAGGGCAGCGGATTTTGAGTCCGCCCTGTCTGCCGATTCCAGCACGGGGGCCCAGCCGCCGCGCCCGAAGGCGGGCGCGGGTGGCGGCGCGAGCCTACCCACCACCGCACCGCGCCTGCCCTCCACGCCCGGGGCCGCCACGCCATGTCCAGTTGGCCATCGGCCGGGATGGGATCTACCGTTCGTGCAACGAGCGCGGTAGTGGAGACCGGCGACCCGGGGCACGTCGCCGCACAGGCCTCCACGCGCCGCTGGCCCCGCGGGCCGGGGCGGCGCCGACGCCGTACGCCGAGTGGAAGCGACCACGTGAGTTTCTTCACCGACTATCTGGCAGACCCGTCCCGCCAGGCGCGGCTGCTCGAGATGGCGGTCGAGCACCTGGTCCTGGTCGGTGCCAGCGTCGGGGTCGCGGTCCTGCTGGGGCTGGCGCTGGGGATCACCGCACACCGCGTGGACTGGCTCGCCCCCGCGATCCTCAACACCGCCTCGATCTTTCTCACGATCCCGTCCCTGGCGCTGTTCGCGCTGCTGATCCCCCTGGTGGGCATCGGCGCCACGCCGGCCTGGGTCGCCCTGGTGATGTACTCGCTGCTCCCGATCGTGCGCAACACCGTGTCCGGGCTCAACTCCGTCGACCAGGCCGTCGTCGAGTCCGCCAAGGGCATGGGGATGGGCGGCACCACTCGGCTGCTGCGCATCGAGCTGCCCAACGCCTGGCCCGTGGTGCTGGCCGGCGTGCGCGTGGCCACGCTGCTGGTGGTGGGCATCGCCGCGATCGCCGCGCTGGTCGGCGGCCCCGGGCTCGGCCAGGAGATCTACCAGAACGGCATCCGCCGCATCGGCAGCCCCGGCGCGCTCAACGCCCTGCTCGGCGGCACCGTCATGATCGTGCTGCTCGCGCTGCTGCTCGACCTGCTCTATCTCGCCATCGGCCGTCTGACGATCCCACGAGGCATCCGTGAGTGACGACATGATCCAGCTCGAGGAGCTCACCAAGCGGTTCCCGGGGCAGGCCGAGCCGGCCGTCGACCGGCTGACGATGCGCGTGCCCCGCGGCGAGATCGTCGTCTTCGTCGGCCCGTCGGGCTGCGGCAAGACGACCAGCCTGAAGATGATCAACCGCATCATCGAGCCGACGTCGGGCCACATCATCATCGATGGCGAGGACGTGACCGACGTCGACCCCGACGAGCTGCGGCGCGGGATCGGCTACGTCATCCAGCAGATCGGGCTCTTCCCCCACGTCACGATCAGCGACAACGTGGCGACCGTGCCGCGGCTGCTCGGCTGGGACAAGGACCGCATCACCGCACGCACCGACGAGCTCCTCGAGATCGTCGGCCTCGACCCCGACCTCTACCGCGACCGCTACCCCAAGGAGCTCTCGGGCGGGCAGCGCCAGCGTGTGGGCGTGGCTCGCGCCCTGGCCGCCGACCCGCCCGTGCTGCTCATGGACGAGCCCTTCGGCGCGATCGACCCCATCACGCGCACCCGCCTGCAGAACGAGTTCCTGCGCCTGCAGGAGGAGCTCAAGAAGACCATCGTCTTCGTCACCCATGACATCGACGAGGCCATCAAGATGGGCGACCGCATCGCGATCCTGCGCGAGCAGTCCCACATCGCCCAATTCGCGACGCCCGAGGAGATCCTCACCCAGCCCGCGAACGAGTTCGTCGAGGATTTCGTCGGCTCCGGCGCGACGCTCAAGCGCCTCAAGCTCTCCCGCGTGCGCGACGTCGACTGGCTCACCGACTGCCCCACCGGACGGCTCGACGACTCGCCCGAGGTGCTCCGGCAGCGGCTCGCGGACTCGGACTGGACGGCGCTGCTCGTCCTCGACGACCGGGACCGCCCGGTGCGGTGGCTGCGGGCTCCCGACTTCCACCACCCCGCACGTGAGGTGGCGAGGATGGGGCTCCCGGCGGTCGCCTTCGTCCGCCCGCAGGCCACGCTCTCCGATGCGCTCGAGGAGATGCTCGTCGGCTCCGCCGGGGTGGCCATCGTCATCGACGGCCAGGGCGTCTATCAGGGCATCATGGACGTCGACGTCATCATCGCCAGCATCCAGGCGATGCGAGACGCCACGAACGAGTTCTATCGAGCCGCCAAGCTCGTCGACCCGACCACGGGCCTGGCCGGATCATGAGCGAGCTGGCGACCGCAGAGCCCACACCCGACGCCCCGGAGGACCTCGGGCGCCCGGAGGGCCAGCGCAGCCCGCTGCGCACGTTCCTGCGCTACGCGGGGATGCCCGTCGCGCTGGGGCTGATCCTGCTCACCCTCTACCTGTGGGTGCAGTCCCAGGAGCTGGGCTCGGTCGAGGCACGTCGGCTGACCGCCGACGTCATCCGCACGCAGACGCTGCGCCACATCGAGCTGACGGCCCTGTCCACCTTCTTCGTGCTGATCCTGGCGGTGCCGTTGGGCATCATCGCCACCCGACGTGCCACCCAGCGCTTCGCCCCCACCATCATCGGGCTGGGCAACGCCGGGCAGGCCATCCCGTCGTTGGGACTGCTCGCGCTGCTGTACTACCTCTTCCGCGAGGTCGATGCGCTGCCGAGCACCGGCATCGTCCCGGTCGTGGTCGCCCTGACCGCCTACTCCTTCCTGCCCATCCTGCGCAACACGATGGTCGGCCTCCAGCAGGTCGACGAGAGCATCCTCGAGGCCGGGCGTGGCATGGGGATGTCGGAATGGCTCGTGCTGCGCAGGATCGAGATGCCGCTGGCGATCCCGGTGATCCTCGCCGGGGTGCGCACCGCCCTGGTGCTCAACGTCGGCACCGCCGCGCTCGCGTTCCTCTTCGGCGCCGGCGGCCTCGGCGGCATCATCTTCCAGGGCTTCCAGCTGCGGCGCACACCGGTGCTGATGACGGGCGCGGTGCTGGTGGCCGTCCTGGCACTGCTCATCGACTACCTCGCCGGGCTCGTCGAGGAGAAGCTCACCCCTCGCGGCCTGTAGCGCCCCTGCACGCCCGCCCACCGCGGCGGGCCCTTGCGACCTCGTGATCACTACGACCCCCGACAAGAAAGGACCCCCGTGCGACATGCACGAACGACCCGGATCTTCGGCGGCATGGCCGCCATCGCGCTGCTGGCGACCGCCTGCGGCAACGGCCTGGAGGACGACGGCCCGGAGACGGCCGGCGAGGCCGTCGACGCCGGCGCCGAGGACCTCGAGGACGCCTCGATCACCGTCGGCTCCAAGGACTTCGACGAGCAGCTGGTGCTCGGCCACATCTCGCGCATCCTGCTCGAGGAGGCCGGGGTCGACGTGACCGACGAGATCAACCTCGGCGGCACCGATGCTGCCCGGGCCGCGCTCGAGACCGGCGAGATCGACCACTACTGGGAGTACACGGGCACCGCCTGGATCTCGTTCTTCGGCGAGGACGAGCCCATCCCGGACCGCGTGGAGCAGTACGAGGCCGTGCGCGACCGCGACGCCGAGGACCACGGGCTGTACTGGCTGGAGCCCACGCCGTTCAACAACACCTACGGCATCGCCTTCCAGTCGGACGCCGCCGACGACCTGGGCAACCCGGAGACGATCTCGGACTTCTTCGAGCTCGCCGAGAACGAGCCCGATCTGGCGACGCTGTGCGTCGAGTCCGAGTTCGAGGCGCGCGACGACGGCCTGCCGGGCATGGAGGAGCACTACGGCGGCGAGGTCCCCAGCGACAACGTGACCGTGCTGGACACCGGCGTGGTCTACAGCGCCACCGCGGACCGCGACCCGTGCAACTTCGGTGAGGTCTTCACCACCGACGGGCGCATCGCGGCGCTGGACCTCACGGTGCTCGAGGACGACGAGTCCTTCTTCCCGCTCTACAACGTCGCCCCGGTGTTCACCGAGGAGATCTACGAGCAGTACGGCGACTCGCTGGCCGACCTCTACGAGCCGGTCGCGTCCGAGCTCGACGACGAGACGATGGCGCAGCTCAATGCCCGCGTCTCGGCCGACAACGAGGACCCGGGCGACGTCGCCCGCGACTTCCTCTCCGAGATCGGCGCGATCTGATCCGTCCGCGCCACCGCTCGGTGCCCCCGCGCGCAGCGGGGGC
>SKLC01000447.1 GCA_007123425.1 Nitriliruptoraceae bacterium | reverse complement strand
GACCGTCGTGGGCGCCCGGTCGGGTCGCCGGCGACGGGTGGGAGGGGGCCAGACGATTCATGTGGAGGGCTCCTCCTCGACCTCGGCGAGGCGGGCCTCGCGCTCGGCCGTGCGCAGCGCCTCGATGATCCGCTCGAGGCGGCCGCCGAGCACGTCGTCGAGGTCGTGGACGGTGAGGTTGATGCGGTGGTCGGTCACCCGCGTCTGCGGGAAGTTGTACGTGCGGATCTTCTCCGAGCGGTCGCCGGAGCCGATCTGGCCCGCACGGGCGTCCGCGCGCTCCTGCGCCTGGCGGTCCTGCTCGGCCTGCAGGAGGCGCGATCGCAGGATGCGCATCGCCTTGTCACGGTTCTGGTGCTGCGACTTCTCGTCCTGGCAGGCGACCACCAGCCCGGTGGGCTCGTGGGTGATGCGCACGGCGGAGTCGGTGGTGTTCACGCTCTGCCCGCCCGGGCCCGACGAGCGGAAGACGTCGATGCGCAGGTCGTTGGGATCGACCTCGACGTCGACCTCCTCGGCCGCCGGCAGCACCGCCACCGACGCGGTGGAGGTGTGGATGCGCCCCTGCGACTCGGTGGCGGGCACGCGCTGCACGCGGTGGACGCCCGACTCGTGCTTGAGGTGGCCGTAGGCGCCCTGGCCCACCACCTCCAGCACGGCCTCCTTGACGCCGCCGATGCCCTGGGCGGACTCGGAGAGCACCCGGGCGCGCCAGCCCATCGACTGCGCGTAGTCGAGGTACATGCTCTCGAGCTCACCGGCGAACAGGCCCGCCTCGTCACCGCCGGCGGCGGCGCGGATCTCGACGATGACGTCCTTGTCGTCGAGCGGATCGGTGGGGACCAGCAGCAGCCGCAGCTCCTCCTCGAGCCGGGTGCGGCGCTCGGTCAGCTCCTCGATCTCCGCCTCGAGCAGCTCGAGCTCCTCGCCCTCGCTCTCGGCCACCATCTCCCGGGCCGCGGCGAGGTCGTCGCCGCACGAGCGCCACTGCCGGTAGGCGGCCACGAGGTCGGAGAGCTCGGCATGCTGCTTGGCGATCTTGGTGTAGCGCGCGCCGTCGGACACCACCTCGGGGTCGGCGAGCTGGGCTTCGAGGTCGCGGTGGCGGTCCTCGATCTCGGCGAGCTTCTCGAACACGTGTCGTGGGCCTTCGTGCGAACGGGCGAACGGGATGCGGGGGCGAGGGCCGGGCGGTGGACGGGCAGGTGGGCGGCCCTCGACGCGACCCCGACGCTAGGCGCCGTCGCGGCGCTCGTCGGAGCTGAGCTCGGCATCGTGGGGCTGCCCCTCGGCCGGCGCCTCGCCCTGCCCGTCGACGCGGACCTCCGCATCGGTGAGCACGACGGGCAGCCCCTCCCCGGCCAGGGTGATCGGGGAGTCCAGGGAGGTGGGAACCCGCCCCTCGCGCCGGTCGGCGGGCACCACCGCCTCGAAGGAGCGGATGGCGACCTCGATCTGGTCGGCGGTGGGCTGCTTGGTGGTGATCAGCTGCAGCCACAGCCCAGGCTTCATCAGCGCGCGGACGAGCAGGTTGTCCCCGTGGGCGGCACCCAGGCGCAGGCCCTCGTAGGCGAGCCCCGCGACCACCGGCAGCAGCACGACCCGCAGCAGCACGTGGTAGATCACCGCGAGGAACCAGCCGACCTCCTCGCCGAACAGCGCCTGCGGGGGCACGAGCACGCCGCCGACGGTGTAGACGACCACGGCGAGCAGCATGACCATGATCAGGAAGTTGGTGCCGCAGCGCACGTGGAGGGTGGAGTAGCGGTCCACGTTGGCCGGCTCGAGGACCTCGCCGTGCTCCCAGGCGGCGATGGTCTTGTGCTCGGCGCCGTGATACTGGAAGACCCGCCGGATGTCGGCCATGAGCGAGATCGCCCAGAGGTAGGCGAGGAAGATCACGATCCGCGCGGCCGACTCGACGAGGTGGAACCACACCCCGTCGCCCATGACGTTGCCGATGAGCGCGTCAAGGCCCTTGGTGCCGGCGGAGGGCAGGAAGATGAAGATGCCGATGAAGACCAGCAGGGCCAGCAGCATCGCGCCACCGATGGCGCCCCCGTTCATCTCCTCGCGCTCGTCCTCCTCGAGCGCCTGCGTGGCGGAGATGCCCAGCGCCTTCATGCCGATCGCCAGCGAGTCGACCAGGGCGTAGCAGCCGCGAAGCATCGGCTTGGTCAGCCACGGCTTGCGGCGGGGCAGGTCCGAGACCTCGTGGCACTCCAGCCAGATGTCACCGGCCGGCCGCCGGACCGCCACGGCCCAGCGGTCGGCGCCGCGCATCATCACGCCCTCGATGACGGCCTGGCCCCCGTAGTAGTGGGGCGCCATCTCCATCGCGTCGGGGGTGGCGTGCGCCGGGTCCTGGTGGCTGTCAGCGCCCAAGCAGGGCTCCTGTCCGTGCCGTGCCGTCACGTCGAGGGCGGCGGAGCGCGCCGGCGCCTCGCGGGGCAAGGTACTTCACCCGGCAGGCGCGGCAGCGCTCATGCGACGACGCCGCCGGCGGGCCGGCGGCGTCGGGGGCGTGTGGCTGGGGGCCCTACTGCTTCTTCTGCGCCGACTTCTCGAGGCGCCGCTTGAAGCGGTCCACGCGGCCGCCGGTGTCGACCAGCTTCTGCTTGCCCGTGTAGAACGGGTGGCACTGGTTGCACAGCTCCACGCTGATGGTGTCGACCGTCGCGCGCGTCTCGAACGTGTTGCCGCACGAGCAGTTCACGGTGGCCAGGGTGTACTCGGGGTGGATGCCCTGCTTCATGTTCCGTCTCCTCCGGGCGGTCGCTCGCCACGGGAGTTGTCGGGCGGTGCCGAAGAGCACCGGCGGGAGGTCGAGCCGGCCGGCGATCGGCCCCGGCATGCGAGTGCGCGCCGACGGGCGCGCTTCGAGGCGAGGGTAGCAGGTCGGCTCCGAAGCGCCGACGCACCGCCCGTTGCCTGCTCCACTCTGCGCGCGGGCAACCCGCGAGGACACCATCGTGACGGCCACCCGGACGCCGATCCCGGACCCGGGTCGGACATCTCCACCGAGGTGCGTCGGCCGCCGCGCGCGAACGCGCGTACCCTCGTGCGAGGCCAGAGCCCCAGGAGCGAATCGATGAGCCACCAGTACAGCCCCGGCCCCACGGGGCCCGGCGGCGCGGGCGTCGCGACGCCCGGCGTGCCCATCGCCCAGCAGGGCGAGAACGTGCGCGCCGCGTTCATGAACCGGGTCTACATGACCCTGCTGCTCGGCATCGCCGCCTTCATCGGCATGCAGGCCCTGCTCTTCACCAGCGGCGCGGCCGCGGCCATCGCCTCGATCGTCGCGGACACGAACTGGCTGCTCATCCTCGGCGGGTTCATGGTCGTCTCGTGGCTGGCCACCCGGCTGAGCTCGACGGCGACCACGCCGGCCAAGGCCTGGGGCGGCTACCTGCTGCTGATCGGCGCCAACGCGCTGCTGTTCGCCACGCCGCTGTGGATCGCCGCCAACGTCCCCGAGCTCGAGGGCACGATCTCCACCGCCGCGTGGCTGTCGATCCTCGCCTTCGCGGGGCTGTCGGCGATCGCGATCACGACCGGCAAGGACTTCAGCTTTCTGCGCTCGATCCTGATGTGGGGCGGGGTGCTCGCCCTGGTGCTGATCGTGGGCTCGGTCCTCTTCGGCGCGCAGCTGGGGACCTGGTTCGCCGTGGCGATGATCGGCTTCGCGGGCGCGGCGATCCTCTACGACACCCAGAAGGTCTACAAGAGCTTCCCGCCGGGCACCGAGGTCGTGGCCGCCATGCACCTGTTCTCCTCGCTGGCGCTGCTCTTCTGGTACGTGCTCCAGCTGCTTATGCGCCGCTGACCCGCTCCGGGCACCACCGGCCCGCGGGTCGCTGCGGTGACCACCGCGGGCCGGCGCCGGTGGCCCGGCGTGCAACGACTGCGCACCACCGGCCGCGCGTCCCCCTGCTCGATACCGTCCCCGACGCTCCACGCGGCGACCGACGCGCCGCGGGCCGCCGCACCACGAGCACACCACGAGCACGACGGGGGACCACGCCGTGAACGCACCCACGATCCGGCTGCGGCCGGGCCGCACCACCGCCTGGCTGCTGGGCGGCCTGGCCGTGACGGTCGCCGTCCTGCTCGTCACCGCCGGCGCCACGTCGCTGGCCTGGGGCTCCACGCTCCGTGACGAGCAGCGCCTGCTGCCGGGCACGACCGTCGCCGGCGTCGAGGTCGGGGGCAGCACGCTCAGCGAGGCCCGCGAGGAGGTCACCGCGCACCTCGAGCCCCGGCTCGACCGCGAGGTCGACGTCGTGCACGACGAGCAGCGCTGGACCACGACCCCGCGGGAGCTCGGCGTCTCCACCGACACCGGACAGATCCTCGAGGAGGCCTTCGAGCGCACCCTCGAGGCGGGCCTCAGCGAGCTGACCCGCATGCGCTGGGCCGGTGCCGACATCGGCCCCGACCTCGACGTCGCACTGGGCATGCCCGAGGAGGAGCTGGACGCGTTCATCGCCGGCATCGCCGACGAGATCGACCGCGACGCCCGCGACGCGGAGGTCGCCTGGACCGAGGGCGGGCTCGAGGTCACCGAGGGCCGCACCGCGCACGAGGTCGACGTCGACGCCGCGGTCCCGGCGCTGACCGAGGCCCTCATGGGCGACGGCGACGATGTCGAGCTCGTGGTCGAGACGAGCGACCCGGAGGTCACCACCGCTGCCGCCGAGGAGGCCGCAGCCACGCTGACCCCCCTCATCGACGACGCGCTCGACCACGAGGTCACCCTCGCCCACGAGGGCTCGACGTGGACCACCTCTCCCCGCCAGCTGGGCGCCACCCCGAGGGTGGAGCCCGCCCTCGAGGCCACGCTGGCCGGCGACGCCCCCGCGAAGGTGGAGGTCTCGCTGCCCGACGGCGCCGCGAGCGGCCTCGTGGCCTCCATCGCCGGCGAGCTGGACGTCGCACCCCGCAACGCCGACCTCGACCTCAGCGGCGGCGGGTTCGACATCACACCCGCCCGCGACGGGCTCACGGTCGACCGGGACGCCGCGGCGAGCGAGCTGCGCTCGGCGCTGGAGGGCGCGGCCGACGCGGTGTCGCTGCACGTGCGCACCGCCACCGCGTCGGTCACGGCGGACGCGTTCGACTCCGTGCTGGTGCTGCGCCAGGGCGAGCGCACGCTCCACTACTACCAGGACCAGCAGGCCACGCACGAGTGGCCCGTCGCCGTGGGCCAGGGCGGCAGCCCGACGCCCACGGGCACGTTCACGATCGGCGCCAAGCGCCACGAGCCCGTCTGGGTGAACCCCTCCCCCGACGGCTGGGGCTCGGACATGCCCGAGCGCATCGGCCCGGGCCCGGACAACCCCATGGGCACACGGGCGCTGAACTGGAACGACGCCAACGGCCGCGACACCCTCATCCGCTTCCACGGCACGCCGAACGAGGACTCCATCGGCGAGGCGGCCTCGCAGGGCTGCGTGCGGATGTTCAACAGCGACGTGGAGCAGCTCTACGACCTCATCCCCTCGGGGACCATGGTCGTCTCGCAGCGCTGACGGACCGACCGACACCCGGCCCCGGGGGACGCCAGCCACGCCCGGGTACGCCACCGACGCACCCTCGCGCGGCTCACGGCCCCGCGACGCCCCCGCGTCCCCGCGGCCCGCCGTGGCCGCTCGACGGGGACGACCGCCAGAGGGGCGCATCGCAGCCTGGGTGGCGGTGCCGGTCGAGG
>SKLC01000072.1 GCA_007123425.1 Nitriliruptoraceae bacterium | reverse complement strand
TCGACGACGGCGACGAAAGGTCCGGTCATGGAGTGTCCGATGTGCGACACGCTCGTCGCGGACGTGCTGATCAACGACGACCGCGCCTGCGACGCATGCGGGCACCGCTGGACGCCGGACGACGCGCTCGCGCTGGCCTGATCGCCGTCGGCGTCCACCGTCCCGAGGCCCGCCTGACGGCGCTGCGGTCCGGCCGTGCTGCCGGCGGGACGGGTGGGTGGCAGACTCCCACCATGGTCATCAAGCGCAGCGCCGGCATCCTGCTGTTCCGCGGGCAGGCGCACGATCTCGAGGTCCTGCTGGGCCACATGGGCGGGCCCTTCTGGGCGGGTCGTGACCGCCAGGCCTGGTCGCTGCCCAAGGGCGAGTACGGGCCCGACGAGACCCCGCTGGCCGCCGCCGAGCGCGAGTTCGAGGAGGAGCTCGGCCTGCCGGTCCCCCAAGGGCCTCGTGTCGAGCTGGGGCAGGCGCGCCAGCACTCCGGCAAGATCGTGACCGCCTGGGCGGTGGAGGCCGACCTCGACCCGGCGCTGGTCACCCCGGGCACCTTCGCCATGGAGTGGCCCCGCGGCTCCGGCCACATCCAGCGCTTCCCCGAGCTCGATCGTGCTGACTGGTTCGATCTGGCCGCTGCCGCCGACCGGATCGTCGCAGGCCAGCGCGTGTTCCTCGATCGCCTCACCGAACGGCTGCGCGCATGAGCACCTCCGAGCCCTCGACCCGCACCGACGCCGGTGTCGCACCCAGCCGCTGGCACGGCTCGCTGCCGGCGCTGGTCACCCCGCTGACGCCGGGACGCGATGTCGCCGTCGACGACGTCGCCGTCCTCGCCCGACGCGCGGTCGCCGACGGCGCCGTCGGCGTCCTGGTGGCGGGATCGACCGGGGAGGGGACGCTGCTCGAGGCCGAGCAGCGCGTCGAGCTGACGCGCACCGCCCGCCGCGCGCTCGAGGACCTCGCAGACGAGCGGGATGGCGCCCGGGCGACGGTGCTGGCCGGGGCGTCCGGCCCGACCGTGGGTGCGCTCGACGACGACGTGGCGCGGCTCGCCGATGCTGGCGCCGACGCGGTCCTGGTGCTGGCGCCGCACACGTACGCGCTGCGTCCCGAGGAGCTGGTCGACCTGCATCTCGGGATCGCCGAGCGTGCCGCGGTGCCGACGCTCGTCTACCACATCCCGCAGCTGACGGGCTCGGCGCTCACCCCCGAGGCCGTGGCCGAGCTGGCCGCGCATCCGGGCGTCTGGGGCATGAAGGACTCGTCACCGGATGCGGCGCGCCGCAGTGACTTCGTCGCGGCGACGGCACACCGGGCGGACTTCGACGTGCTCACCGGCCACGCGCCGTCGCTGCAGGCGGCGCTGGAAGCCGGCGTGGCCGGGTCGATCACCGCCATCGCCAACCTGCGCCAGCGCCGCGTGGTGGAGCTGCACGCGGCCGTGGCTGACGGCGACCCGGCGCGAGCCGCGGACCTGCAGCGGGGGCTGACGCGGCTCTCCGACGGGATCGGCGCCGTGGGGGCCTCCGTGCCGGCGGTGCTCAAGGCTGCCTTGCAGCTCGACGGCGTGATCGCCGAGCGCTGGTGTCGCCCGCCGCTGCGCTCGGTCGGGCCCGAGCGGCTCGACCGGGTGCGCACCGCCCTGATGAGCTGACGCTCGCGGGCTCGCGCAGCGTGGTCGTACGATGTGCTGCGTCGTGGCGGTACGGACCCTGCGAACCCTCGCATGTGGTCCACGAGGATCGCGGACCCATTAGCCTCATGGGGTCCCCGGCGGGCCGCCCGGTACCGACGGCAGGGCGGTGGAGGCGACGCGCAGATGACCCAGCGACTCGAACGGGACGACGTCCTGGGTGGTCGGTTCCGGCTCGTGGAGCCGCTCGCCGAGGATCCCCTGCTCGCCGTGTGGCGGGCCGAGGACCTCGAGCTGTCACGGGACGTGATCGTCAAGGTGCTCGCGCCACGGTGGATGGACGATCCCGAGATGGTCGAGCGCTTCCGATTCGAGGCGCTGGCCGCGGCCCAGCTCGTGCACGAGAACGTGGCGAGTACCTTCGACGTCGAGCACACCGACGGTGCGCTGTACACGGTCAGCGAACGGGTGCCCGGGCCCAGCGTCGCGCAGCTGCGCGACGCTGGGCCCTTGCCCGCGATGGGGGTGGCCGCGGTCGGCCAGCAGGCGGCCGCCGGGCTCGCGACCGCTCACGCGCACGATCTCGTCCACCGGGCGATCTGCCCCGAGAACCTCGTCGTGGCACGGGACGGCCGCCTCTGCATCATCGACTTCGGGTCGGTGCAGCCGCTGGCGGGAGGCGTCATGGACCTGCCCGAGCCCGTCTTCCCGGAGCCGGGCATCAGCGACTACTGGCCTCCCGAGCGCCTCGCGGGCCGCGAGGTCGATGACCGTGGGGACGTCTACTCCCTGGGGCTGGTGCTGTGGGAGCTGCTCACCGGGGCCGCGGAGTCGGGCTCGGTCGAGGACCCCGGGCCGGTGCGTCGGGTGCTGGCGTCCCTGCCCGGCGTGGACATACCCGCCCAGCGCCTGCGTGAGGTGCTCACCAGGGCCACCGCCGAGGACCCGGCCGACCGGCCCCGCGCCGCCGAGCTCGCCGACGACCTGGTCGCGATCACGGGAATCCGGCCGCAGGAGCGGCTCGAGCAGATCCTCGAGGAGCTCGACGTCGCCGCGGGATGAGTGCGCAGCGCCGCGTCGCTCGCCCTCGCCGGACCGAGATGCTCGAGGGCGTGTCAGCCAGGGCGTGAGCGCGGGCGTCCCTCCGGGTGAAGGCCGAGGTCGACGCCGCGCAGCAGTTGGGCGTTCAACGCGACGATGATGGTGGACAGGCTCATGAGCGCCGCGCCGAGCGCCATGGGCAGCACGAACCCGACGGGTGCGAGGACGCCGGCGGCCAGGGGGATCGCGGCAAGGTTGTAGCCGGCGGCCCACCACAGGTTCTGCAGCATCTTGCGGTAGGTCGCGGTCGACAGGGTGCGGATGGCGACCACCCCGCGAGGGTCATCGGATGCGAGCACGATGCCGGCGGACTCGATGGCGACGTCGGTGCCGGCGCCGATCGCGATGCCGACGTCGGCGCGGGCCAGCGCGGGAGCATCGTTGATGCCATCGCCGACCATGGCCACGCTCATCCCGCGCTGCTGGAGCTCGGCGACCTTGGCGTCCTTGTCCTCGGGCAGCACCTCGGCAAACACCTCATCGATGTCGAGCTCGGCCGCGACGGCCTCGGCGACCTGGCGGGCGTCGCCGGTGATCATGGCGACCGTGATGCCGTGGACGTGGAGCCGCTCGACGGCCTGCCGGGAGACCTCGCGGATCTGGTCCTCGAGGGCGAAGGCGCCGATCACCTGCCCGTCGCGGACCACGTGGAGCACGGCCGCGCCGCGTCGGGCCCATGCGTCGCTGTGCTCGGCCAGGGCCTCGGGAGCCTCGTAGCCGCCTTCGCGCAGCAGCGCGGGGCCGCCGACGGCGACCTCGGTCTCGTCGATGGTGGCGGCCACGCCACGGCCGGTCATCGACCGGAAGCCACTCGCGGTGGGGATCTCCACCCGCTCCGCGGCGTGGGCGTGGATGGCACGTGCCAGGGGATGCTCGGAGTCGGCCTCGACGGCGCCGGCCAGGGCGAGCAGCTCGTCGCCGTCGACCGCCTCGGTGGTGGCGAGGTCGGTCACCGCGTGCTCACCGAGCGTGAGGGTCCCGGTCTTGTCGAACAGGACCGCGTCGATGTGCCGCATCTGCTCCAGCGCGAGGCGGTCCTTGACCAGGATGCCCGACCGCGAGGACTTCGTGGTGGAGATCGAGGTCACCAGGGGGATGGCCAGCCCCAGGGCGTGGGGGCAGGCGATGACGAGCACGGTCACGGTGCGGTCGATCGCGAAGCCCGGCTCACCGAGCAGCGACCAGGTGAAGGCGGTCACCGCGCCGGCGGCCACGGCCACGTAGAACAGGAGTGCGGCGGCCCGGTCGGCCAGCACCTGCGTGCGCGAGCGGGAGGACTGCGCCTCGGCGACCATGCGCTCGATGCCTGCCAGCGTGGTGTCGTCGCCGGTGGCGGTGATCTCCACCCGCAGGCTGGCGTCGGCCACCACCGTGGCCGCCACCACCGCATCGCCCTCGGCCCGCGAGACCGGGTTGGACTCGCCGGTGATCATCGACTCGTCGACGTCCGCGGCGCCCTCGGTGATCGTGCCGTCGGCCGGGATGCGCGCGCCGGGGCGCACCAGCACCAGGTCACCGACCTGCAGGTCGGCCACGGACACGGTCTCGGTGTCGCCGTCGTCGGTGAGCCGCTCGGCCTCGTCCGGCAGCAGCTCGGCCAGTGCCGCCAGGGCGCCGCGGGCCTGGCCGATGGCGCGCATCTCCAGCCAGTGGCCCAGCAGCATGATCGCGATGAGCAGCGCGAGCTCCCACCACAGCTCTGCGCCGAACAGTCCCAAGGTGTGTGCGAGGGAGGCGACGTAGGCCACCGTGATCGCCATCGCGATCAACAGCATCATCCCCGGGGTGCGCTCGCGGGCTTCCCGCCAGCCGCCGGTGAGGAACGGCCATCCGCCGTAGAGGAAGATGACCGTGCCCAGCACCGGTGCCAGCCACTCGCTGGCCGGGAAGGCCGGCGCGGTGTAGCCGAACCACTCCTGGATCATCGGCGCCCACACCACCACCGGCACGGTGAGCACCAACGCGACCCAGAACCGGTCGCGGAACATCGTCAGGTGGTCACCGTGGTCGTGGTCCTCGTGGCCGCCGCCGTGGTCGTCGTGGGTCTGGTGGTCACGGCTCCCGCCGCTCACTCTGGCTCCTCGAGATCGCGGCGCATCGCCAGGTAGTCCTCTCGGGAGATCTCGCCGCGGGCGTAGCGCTGGTCGAGGACCTCGCGTGCCGGCATCGAGGTCGATGCCTGGGGGGCTCGCCCGGCCCCCGAGGCCCCCGTCCCTCGGGCGAGCAGCACCGCGCCCACCACCACGAGGATCACGAGGACCAGCACGACCAGCAGCCACACCAGCCCGAGGCCCCATGGCCAGCCGTCCATCATGTCGCGCCAGCGGCCGTTCATCATGTGTCGTCCGGAACGGTCCGACTCCTCGACGGTGGCTTCGATGGTCACCTGCTCGAGGTGAGCGACCAGATCACGGATCTCGGCCTCCTCGAGGCGGCCGCCGAAGGCCGGCATGCCGCCCCGGCCGTTGCGGACGACGCGGGCGACCTCCTCGGAGCCGAGCCGGTCGGTGGCGCCCGTCAGCGCCGGGACCCCTCCCGCCGCGCCCTGTGCATCGGGGCCGTGACATGCGGCGCAGTGGGTAGCGAACAGATCGCGACCCGCCTCCGGGTCGCCGTCGGTGGTGGCGCTGGCCGCCCCCGGGGCCAGCAGCCACAGCGCGGTGACGATGAGCCCGAGCAGCGCGCCCGCAGCGGTGGCCGGCGCCGCCCGTCGTGCGTCGGTGGGTGGCGGCATCAGCGGCTCTCTTCCTGTGTCGCGACGTCAGTGGTAGTCGAGCAGTACCTGCCAGGTCTCGCCATCGTCCTCGGACACCTGCAGCGAGCGGTCGGCGGCGACGTAGAGCCGCTCGCCGGTGTCCAGCAGCGCCTCGGGCAGCCCGCCGACCTCGCCGACGGGCTCCCAGCTGCCTCCCTCGTCTCCGCTGCGATGCACCCGCCCGTCGGGGCCGACGCCGAACAGCCGCCGCGGCTCCACCCAGGCCAGC
>SKLC01000303.1 GCA_007123425.1 Nitriliruptoraceae bacterium | reverse complement strand
GGCCGTGGGCCCCAGACGCTCGTGGACCTCGGCCAGCGCCGCCTCGGCGGTGTCGGCCTCGATCACCTCGGAGGCGCCGGGGGCCGGCTCCCCATCGCTGGTGGCGTGCTTGTCAGACGTCGGCGTGAGCAGCACCGATGGCTCCGATCACGGTCAGGTTCAGGTGGTTCGGGAGTTCGGGGTAGGCCAGGACCGGCGCGTCGATGCCGGAGGAGGCCAGGGCGTTGCGCAGCGGCCGGCGCAGCAGCGCCCCGCAGACCACGGCGGCGGGGGTCCCGCCCGAGCGGGCGGTCAGCTCCGAGATCTCGGAGAGCACCGGGGCGAGCCGCTCGGGCTCGACGACCAGCTGCAGGGTCCCGTCGATGTCGCGGACGCGCTCGTGCAGCTCGCCCTCGAGCGCCGGCGCGAGCGTGATCGCGCCCAGCGCCCCGTCGGGGGCGATCCGGGCGGCGATGGCAGCACCGACGGCGGTGCGCGCCGCAGCGACGAGCTGGTCCACCGAGCGCGTCTCGCGGGCGCGCGCGGCGACCGCCTCGACAATGCGGGGCAGGTCACGGATGGGGACCCGCTCGCGCAGGAGCTCGCGGAGCACGTCGTGGAGCAGCGCCATCGGCAGCGTCTCGGTGCCCACCTCGTCGGCGAGCAGCGGCTCGTCGTGGCGCAGCGCCTCGAGGAGCTGCTGGACCTGCTGGCGGGAGAGCAGCTGGTCGGCGTGGCTGCGGGCGACCTCGGCGAGGTGGGTGACGACCACGGCGGAGCGGTCGACGACCGTGGCGCCGGTGGCGCTGACCCGGTTGCGGGCCTCGGCCGGCACCCAGAAGGCCGTGAGCCCGAAGACCGGCTCGGTGGTCTCCTCGCCCGGGACGCCCAGGTCGGCGTCGTCGGCCGCGGGCAGCGCCAGCACACGGTCCCGCGGTGCCGTGCCCCGGGCCACCTCCACGCCGTGCAGCAGGATCCGGTACGTCGCCGAGGGCAGCGTCACGTCGTCACAGGTGCGCACCAGCGGCATGACGACGCCGAGGTCCTCGGCGACCTGGCGGCGCAGCGCCTTCACGCGCTGGAGCAGGTCGCCGCCGGCCTCCTGATCGGTGAGGTCGAGCACGTCGTAGGCCAGGTGCAGCTCGAGCGGCTCCACGCGCATCTGCTCGATCAGCGCCCGCGGGTCGTCGGGATCGAGCTGCAGGGAGGGGACGGCGGACTCGGCACGCTCGTCGGCCTCGTCGGCCTGCTCGCTGGCGGCACGGGCGGCCGCGACCAGCAGCCCCACCACCAGCAGGATGAACGGCAGCTTCGGCAGTCCCGGCAGCAGGCCGATGCCGCCCAGCACCAGCGCGGCGATGCGCAGCGCGCGGGGCTCGCGGAGCAGCTGCGCTCCCACGGTCGGGCCGAGGTCCTCCTCGTCGTCGACCCGCGAGACCATCAGGCCGGTGGCGGCCGAGATCAGCAGCGCGGGGATCTGGCTGACCAGGCCGTCGCCGACGGTCAGCAGCGAGTAGGTCGCCACCGCGTCGCCGACCGGCATGCCGGCCATCGACACGCCGATGACCAGCCCGCCGATGAGGTTGATGATCACGATCACGATGCCGGCGACCGCGTCGCCCTTGACGAACTTCGAGGCGCCGTCCATCGCACCGTAGAAGTCGGACTCCCGGGCGATGCGGCTGCGGCGCTCCTTGGCCTCACGCTCGTCGATCAGTCCCGCCGCGAGGTCGGCGTCGATGGCCATCTGCTTGCCGGGCATCGCGTCGAGCGCGAAGCGGGCCCCCACCTCGGCGACCCGCCCGGCTCCGGCGGTGATCACGGCGAACTGGATCACCACGAGGATGAGGAACACCACCAGGCCGACCACCACCGAGCCGCCGACGACGAACTCCCCGAACGTGGCGATGACCTTGCCGGCGTAGCCGTCCAGCAGGATCAGCCGGGTCGAGGAGACGTTCAAAGCCAGCCGCATCAGCGTGGTGATCAGGATCAGCGACGGGAAGGTCGACAGGTCCAGCGTGTCGCGCAGGGTGAGCACCGCCAGCAGCACCAGCAGGGCGAAGGCCAGGTTGGCGGCCAGCAGCATGTCGAGCAGCGCCGGCGGGACCGGCACCACCATCATGATCACGGCGCCGACCAGCACGACCGGCACGGCCGTGCGGCTCAGCAGCTTCTTCCCACGGGGGGTGGGGGCCAGCAGCGACGCGCTCATGCCGCGCTCCGCTGCAGTCGGCTGCCGGGGCCGCGACCCGAGCGGCGGTAGGCGGTGGCCAGCACGACCGCGACCGCCTCATAGAGCTGGGCCGGCACGTGCTGGCCGACCTGGCAGCGGCGGAACAGCGCCCGCGCCAGGGGCTTGTCGGGCGTGATCGGGACCCCGTGACGGCGCGCGACGTCCTTGAGCCGGTCGGCGAGCTTGTCAGCGCCCTTGGCCACCACCCGCGGCGCGCCCTCGTCGGGGTCGTAGCGCAGCGCGACCACCAGGTGGGTCGGATTGGTGACCAGCACGTCGGCGGTGGCGGCGTCCCCCATCATGCGGTTGCGGGACAGCTCCTGCTGCTTTCGGCGCCGCTGCGCCTTCTGGTGGGGATCGCCCTCGGTGTCCCGGGCGTCGCGCTTGACGTCCTCGCGCTTCATCTTGAGCTTGTTCTCGTTGCGCTTCTTCTGATACGCGAAGTCGGCCACGGCGATCACCAGCGCCAGGATCGTGGCGCGCACGATGATCCCGCCGTACGCCCCGGTGAGCCGGTCGATGGCCCCCGCCAGGGTGCGGTCGTTGGCGAGGTGGTCGCGCCACGACGAGATCGTGGGATAGACGACCACCACGACCGCGGAGAGCTTGAGCACCGAGCGGGCCAGCTCCCACCCGGCGACCGAGGGCTTGAGCTTCTCCAGTCCCTTCTTCGGGTTGAGGTTCTTGGCCCTGGGCTTGGCGAGCTTGGCGTTGAACTTGATGCCGACCTGGGAGATGCCGGCGACCAGCCCGGCCACGACCGCGGCGAAGAGGAACGGCCCGGCGAGCACGACGGCGAGGCTGAGCGCGTCGCCGCCTGCGGCGGCCAGCGCGTCGGGGTCCCCGGCGGTGCGCAGCACCCGGCTGAGGTCCTCCATCGAGCGACGCACGGCGGCGGGGCCGGCCACGGCCATGGTGGTCACCAGCGCGAGGAAGGAGCCCGCGACGGCCACCTCCTGGCTGCGCGGGACCTGGCCCTCCTCCTTCGCCTTCTTGCGGCGCTGCGGAGTGGGCGCCTCGGTGCGACCGTCCTTCTGACTCACGAATGCCTCGGCTGACCGTGCCGGGCCCGTCCGTAGGCGTCGGTTGTCGGCGGCTCCGTCCGCACACCGGCCCCGGTCGGCCGGGACCCACGGGCCTCAAGCACTCCCCTGGGAGCCAGGCCGCCGCGCCCGCGCGTCATGCCCCCAGGCCCCGCAGCACCGCACCGAAGCTGCGGCCCATCGTCTCCTCCACGGTCGCCACCGCGTCGGGGAACAGCACCCAGGCGGAGCCGACCACCGTCATCGCGGCGAAGATCTTGGCCGGCAGGCCCAGCAGGAAGACGTTGGCCTGTGGCGCGAACCGCGAGGCCAGGCCGAGGGTGAGCTCCAGCATCAGCAGCACCCCGATGACCGGCAACGCCAGCTCCACCCCGGCCCGCACCAGCTGCGAGACGATGTCGACGACGAGGCCGGCCAGCCCGGGCTGCGGGGCCAGGGCCGCCTCCAGCGGCAGGACCCGCACCGAGCCCGCCAGCCCGCCCACGATCAGCATCATCCCCCCGCCGACCAGGAACATCGTGATGGCGGTGAGGTGGAACATGCGGGCGAAGACTCCGCCCTGGTCGCCCTGCATCGGGTCGAACACCGTGGAGACGGCCAGCCCGGAGAAGATGTCGACGACCCCGCCGGCGGTGGTGAACAGGTGCACGATGAGGCCCGTGACGAAGCCCAGCGCACCCCCGACCAGCGCGTTGACCACCCCGGCGGCGAGCAGATCGCCGATCTCGACGACCCCCGCCACGGGCCGGGAGATCGCCAGGCCCACCGCGACGGTGAAGGCGATGCGCGCCTGCACCGGCATCGCGCGGCCGACGATGGGCGACGCGATCGCGAAGGCGGCGACCCGGATCAACCCGAGCATGATCCCCACCGCCCAGGCGGCGTCGACCGGCAGCTCCACGACGCTGCCCACGCGTCAGCCCACCAGCGTCGGTATCGAGGCCCACAGCCGCTCCGCGAACACGACCGCCTCGCGCAGCATCCAGTTGCCGGCGACGATGAGGACCACCGCCAGCCCGATGACCTTGGGCACGAAGCTCAGGGTCATCTCCTGGATCTGGGTGACGGTCTGGAGCAGCGACACCATCACGCCCACGACCAGGGCGGTGATCAGCAGCGGTCCGGCCAGCTTGGTCGCCAGCAGCATCGCCTGGGTCATGATGTCGAGGACCTGCGCGTCGGTCATGCGCCCACCACCGAGCCGACCAGCGACCGTGAGATCAGCGACCAGCCGTCGACGAGGACGAACAGCAGCAGCTTGATCGGAAGCGAGACGAAGATCGGCGGCAGCATCACCATGCCCATCGACATCAGCACCGCGGCGACCACGAGGTCGATCACCAGGAAGGGCACGAAGATCACGAAGCCGATGGTGAACGCGGTGCGCAGCTCGGAGATCACGAAGGCCGGGACCAGCGTGGTCACCCCGATCTCGTCCGGGCTGGCCGGTGCCTCGTCGCTGGAGAGCTCGACGAACATCTCCAGGTCGGCCTCGCGGGTCTGGGCGAGCATGAACTCGCGCATCGGCTCGTAGCCCGCCTCGGCGGCCTCCATCGCGTCCATCTCGCCCGACAGCAGCGGCTGCACGGCGACGTCGTTGACCATCGACAGGGTCGGGCCCATCGCGAACATGCTCAGGAACAGCGCCAGGCCGATGAGCACCTGGGCGGGCGGGACCGTCTGCAGCCCCAGCCCGTTGCGCACGAGGCTCAGGACCACCACGAAGCGGGTGAAGGTGGTCATCAGCAGCAGGATGATCGGCGCGATCGCCGCGACGGTGAGCAGCAGCACCATCGTCACGGTGCGCGAGAGCCCGTCCTCCCCGTCGACGGTCAACGTCACGCCCGTGGCCTCGTCGAGGTCCTCCGGTGCCTCGGGTCCAGCCGGCTCCTGGGGCGGGGTGGGCGGCGTGGGCTCGGCCACCTGGGCTTCGGCGGGCCCCGCCCAGCCCGACAGCAGCAGCGCGACGAGGACCGCGGCGAGCACGGCCAGCGCGGGCAGCCAGGTCTGCCTAGCGGCGGAGCGGGTCACGGGTGGGCCTCCCCGCGCGACCGCGCACGACCTCACGCAGGACGGCGTTCGTCCCGGGTCGTGGCGATGCTGGCGCGGTCCGGACCGTCATCGCGCGGAGACGGTCGACGAGGCCGTTCCCTGGCCCTGCAGTGCTCCTCGACCCCCCGCCGGGCGGCGTGGTCCCGGGCGGCCCCAGCAGCGCCTCGAGCGCTGCGGTCGACTCCAGGTCGGTCGAGGTGATGTGCCGGTCCGCGTCCGTGCGGCCGGTCTGGTCGGTGAGGTCGAGGCCCTCGGGGAGCGCCGGTGGGGCATCGACCCGCTCGAGCTCGGTGAGCAGCTGCACGCCCCGCTCCCCCGCGCCGAGCAGCAGGCGGCGCTCGCCCACGGCGACGACGGCCACCACCGCGCCCTTGTGCAGCGCGGTGCGGCCCACGACGCGCACGCCGTCC
>SKLC01000043.1 GCA_007123425.1 Nitriliruptoraceae bacterium | reverse complement strand
TCGAAGCGGTCGGGGTCGTCGAACACCGCGGCGTCCCGGTTGCCGGACCCGTAGAAGAGCACGAACTTGTCGCCCTCCTCGAACTGTCGTCCGCGGAGCTCCACGTCGCGGGTAGCGGTGCGGCGCATGTAGGTCACCGGGGAGGCGTAGCGCACGATCTCCTCGCTGGCGCCCGGCGCGATCCCCTCCGGGTCCGCCCGGAGCAGCTCCCGCTGGTCGGGGTTCCGCGTCAGCTGATGAATGCCATGGGTGAGCGCCGTGCGCGTGGTCTCGTTGCCCGCCACGACCAGGAGGATGAAGAACGAGGAGAGCTCCTGCGAGGTGAGCATGTCGTCCTCGCCCTCCTCGCCGGCGTGCAGCAGGGCGGTGATGAGGTCGTCCTGCGGCTCACGGCGACGCTCCTCGGCCAGCTCGGTGACCAGCTCGACCAGTGCCATCGCAGCGGCGCCCAGGCGCGCGTGCTGCTCCTCGACGCCCTCGCCCATCAGCTCGGGGTCGCCTGCCGAGAGGATCACGTTGGTGTGCTCGAGCACCTCCCGGTAGCACGACCGCGGCACGCCCATCATGTCGCAGATGATCAGCAGTGGGAGCGGCGCGGAGATCTCGTCGACGAAGTCCACCTCGTCCCGGCCGGCGACGGCATCGAGGATCTCGTCGGTGACCGCCTCCACGCTGTCGAGCAGCTCCTGCAGGGCGCGAGGCGTGAAGCGCCGAGCGACGATGCCGCGGAGCCGCGCGTGCCTCGGGTCGTCCATGACGATCATGGACCCGAAGAACTCCGCGAACTCGGGGGTCATGTCGGTCACGGCGGTCGACCCGCGCCCGGAGCAGAACGTCCGCGGGTTCTTGCTGATCTCGCAGATGTCCTCGTAGCGCGTGACGGCGTAGTACCCCCGAGGCGCCGGCAGCGACTGGCCGCTCTGCGCCAGCGGGGCCGCGGGCTCGTCGAAGAAGGCGAACGGCTGCTGCTCCCGTAGGACCGCGAAGGCGGCGTCCCGCCACTCCATCGGCGCCCGCCAGAAGTCGAGGCTGGTGACGTCGATGTCGTCGAGACGCGGCGTCGAGATCGCCTGGCTCATCGTTCGGGCTCCTGTCGGGTGGTGCGCGGCTCGGGGTCAGGCGTGGGCGCGCAGGTGCTCGCGGGGTGCTCCGGGATTCGACACCAGGTCGTCGAACCGCCCGGAGGGCCGCAGGTCGCGATAGGCCTCGACGACCGGGGCGAGCTCGCTGGGGCTCGCGCCGTGGAGGATCACGCCGTCGGCGCCGAGGTCGAGCTGCTCGAGCACCGTGCGTGCGCACTGCTCGGGGCTGCCCGTCGCCGCGGGGGCCAGCCACTCGTCGGGGAGCAGCTCGGCCACGTGCTCGAGCTGTCCGGTCGTCGCCTTCGCGTCGAGCGCCCCCCGGAAGGAGGACACCAGCTCGTCGACACGGAAGCGCTCGAGCACCGCCGGGTCCCACCGGTTGGTCTCGACCATGAGGTCGCCGTAGGCCTGGAGGTAGGTCGCCAAGCGACCCACGAGCTTGCGCAGGCGCACGTCCTCGGGCAGGTGGTCGCCGACGGTGGCCAGGCACGACCACACCCGCACCGCGTCCGGGTCGCGGCCCGCCTGCTCGGCGGCCTCGCGGACGGTGGCGACACACCGCTGCAGCGTCTCGTCGGTGAAGAACGTGTGCAGCACCACGGTGTCGAAGGCGCGTCCGGCCAGCGCCAGGGATCGCGGCCCGAACGCGGACAGGCCCAGGGGGATGGCCTCGTCGAACGCGGAGTCCAGATGCAGCAGGCGATAGCTGCCGGCGGGCCCGTCGTGGCCGACGATCGTCTCGCCGCGGAACAGGCGTCGCAGCAGCCCGGCGGCGTCCTCGAGCTGGGCGGTCGTGATCGGGGCGAGCCCCACCGCGTCGAACATCGCCCGCACGCCGCGGCCCAGCCCCAGCGTGTAGCGCCCACCGGTGAGCCGGTGCATCGTGGTGGCGTGGGAGGCGGTGATGAGCGGATGACGGGTGGAGTGGTTGGTCACGCCGGTCGCCAGCCCCAGCCGGGTGGAGACGGCACCGGCCGCCCCGCAGAGGGTTGCGGCCTCCTTGATGTTCCACCGCTCGGAGATGAACGCGGATCCGAGGCCGATCTCCTCGCCGTGGGCGATCTCGTCGATCAGCTCCCGCGGCGACTCGGGTGCGCCCGCCAGCGTGTAGAAGGCCAGCTCGTTCATCGCCGCCATGCCATCGTCCTGTCCGTGTCGCGAGCCCGACGCCATCACCGGGCTCCTGCCCGTGCGACCGTCGGCCGGGTCGGCGTGTAGCGCACCGGCAGGCTCGCGGCCCCGTAGATGAAGGTGGAGTCGAGCCAGCGGGGCTCCCCGTCGGGCTCGATGTCCGGCAGGCGGGTCAGCAGCTCCACGAGCGTGGCGCGGGCCTCCACCCGGGCGAAATGCGCGCCCAGGCAGAAGTGCGGACCACCGCCCCCGAAGGCGACGTGGGGATTTGGATCACGGCCCAGGTCGAGTCGGTCCGGCTCGGCGAACACCCGCTCGTCGCGGTTCGCCGAGCCGTAGAAGACCACGACCTTGTCGCCGGCAGCGATGCGCTGGTCGCCGAGCTGCGTCGTGCGCGTGGCGGTCCGGCGCATGTGCACGACCGGGGAGACGTAGCGCAGCAGCTCCTCGACCGCGGAGTCGGCGAGCCCCCGGGGGTCGGCGCGAAACCGCTCGAGCTCGGCGGGGTGCTCGAACAGCACGTGGGCGCCCG
Source organism: Nitriliruptoraceae bacterium (assembly GCA_007123425.1). Lineage (GTDB taxonomy): Bacteria > Actinomycetota > Nitriliruptoria > Nitriliruptorales > Nitriliruptoraceae > SKLC01. The sequence goes on along the minus strand of SKLC01000043.1, from coordinate 2,984 downwards.
TGCCCAGCAGGTTGCGTGTGGTGTCGCCACCGGCGTTGATCAACAGCAGGAAGAACCAGCAGAACTCCTCGTCGCTGAGATGGTCGCCGTCGATCTCCGTGGCGAGCAGCAGCGACGCGAGGTCGTCCCCGGGCGTGGCCCGCTTCGCCCGGGCGACCTCGAGGGCGTAGCCGATCATCTCCGCGGCGGCGTCGGCGCGCGTCGTGGCATCGACCGCGCCGGGGGCGGCGTGCATGGTCTCGGTGAGATGGTGGAGGCGCCGTCCGTCGGCTCGCGGGATGCCCATGATCTGCGAGATCAGAGCCGAGGGCATCTCCCCCGCTACATCGGCCACCAGATCACAGGCACCGGCCTCGCACACCCCGTCGACGATCTCCACCGCGAGGTCGCCGATGCGGTCGAGCCAGGCCCGCACGGCCGGACGCTTGAAGACCGGAGCGACCAGGCGCCGGTAGCGGGTGTGCTCGGGCGGATCCATGTACAGCATCATGTTGCGCGTCGCGGCGAGGGACGCCTCGTCGGCATCCGCGACCATGACCCCGCCGCGGTGCGAGGAGAAGGTCTCGGGGTCGCGGCTGACCGCACGCACGTCGTCGTAGCGCGTCACGGCCCAGAACCCGGTGCCGTCCGCCTCGGGATGCCAGGCGACCGGGGCATGCTCGCGCAGCCACCGCAGCTGCGCATGCGGCTGTCCGCCCGCGAACGCCGCCGCATCGAGCAGGTCGATCCCGTCCGGGACCACCGTGCCGGTGCCGTCGCTCATCTCCCCTGTCCTTCCCCGCTCCCGGGGGAACCCAACCACGTCCCGTCGCTACGGGCAACGAAGAGTTCGAAACCCGGAGGCGGCGCCCGTGCCTGGGCGGACATGCGCCGGGCCGGGACGATCCGTGTCGTCCCGGCCCGGGCCTGCTGGTGTGGCTAGCTCACCTTCGGCTCACTCGGGGGCCAGCCCGAGCGTGCGGAAGTTCGGCTGGCCGGTGACCAGGGTCTCGAACCCGACGACCTCGTCGGTCATCCCGTAGACGCCGTGCTCGTGCGAGATCGGGACCTGGAAGGCCTGCTCGACGATGTGCTCGACGTTGCGGTGGATCACCTCCTGGCGCTCGTCGAAGTCGATCGTGGTCAGCGCCTCGTTGTGGAGCTCCCCCATCTCATCGGTCGTGTGCCGACCGGGATTGGCGAAGCCCTCACCGGTGAACTGCAGCTCGATCGTCATCGACGGGTCGGGCCGGCCACCCCACTGCGAGGTGAGCGCATCACCGTCCTGCTGCGCGTAGTAGACGTCGGCGGTCTGGGCCGGCTCCACCATGGTGATGTTGGCGGTGATGCCGATCTCGTCGAGCATGTTCTGGACGGCCTCACCGGTCTGCTCGTAGGTGCCGAGCGCGGTGACCAGCATCTCGAACTCGAAGCCGTCCCCGTAGCCGGCCTCCTCGAGCAGCTCTCGTGCCCGGTCCGGGTCGAACTCGTAGTAGTCGCCCGGATAGTCGGGATTGTGGGCCCAGTAGCCCTCGGGGAAGGGCTGCACCGACGCCTCGCCGTAGCCGAAGAGCACGCTCTCGACGATGGCGTCCCGGTCGATGGCGTGGTTCATCGCCTGTCGGACCTGCGGGTCCTCCAGCGCCTCGTGGGACCGGTTGAGGTAGAGCACGAGGTAGTGCAGCGCCGTGTCGCTCTCGACGATCAGACCCGCGCCCTCGGCCTCGGAGACCTGCCGACCGGTGAGGAAGGCGAGGTCGACGTCGCCGGTGCGCAGGGCGTTGAAGCGCGCGGCGTCGTCGGGCAGGATCTGCAGCTCGAAGCGGTCGGCCCCCACGACCTCCTCGTCCCAGTAGTCGTCGTAGCGCTCGTAGACGATGGTGTCGTCAGGACGGTGCTCGGTCACCTCGTACATGCCGGCGCCCACCGGCATGATGTCGAGGTCGTCGTTGTCGAAGGCGCCCGGGCTGACCATCGCGCCCGCACGGTGCGAGAGCATGCCGGGCAGCATCGCGTTGGGCTCGGCGAGGTGGAAGATCACCTCGTGCTCGTCGACGACCTCGACCTCCTCGATGACCGCCAGGTCAGCGGCGACCGAGGAGCCCTCCAGGGTCTGGCCCCGCTCGATGTTGGCCGCGACGGCCTCGGCGTCGAAGGGCTCGCCGTCGTGGAAGGTCACCCCCTGCTCGAGCTCCATCTGGAACTCGAGGCCGTCGTCGCTGTACTCGAAGCTGCTCGCCAGGCCCGGGATCGGATCACCGTCCGGCGACAGGTGCACGAGCCGGTCGTAGACCGGCGCGAAGTGCCGGATGTCCTGGCCGATCGTCGACAGGTGCGGATCGAACCGGCTCGGACCCACGGGGTCCCCGAACCGGAACGTGGCGCTGGGGTCGGCCTCCCGGGCCTCCTCCTCCGCCTCCGTCGTCTCCTCTTCGTCATCGCCCGCCGCCGTGTCGGCGGGCTCCGTGTCCTCCACTGGTGCACACGCCACGACGAGCAAGCCCATCGCAGCGACGGAACTGAACATGCGAAGCCAGCTACGCATCCGTCTCTCCCGAGTCGATTCCCCCCACGGGGTTCTCCCGCCCCGCAGCGGCTGCCGGACCTCCCGGCGCTCGACCGCGATCGGCCCTCCCTCGGGCCCACGGTCGTCGTGCACCTCTCGTCTCGCTCGCTCCCTCCTCCTCGCAGTCATCGGGCGCCCTGCCCTACGACCGCGGTCGTAACTTTGCCCCCGTCACCACCGTTGTCAAGAGGAACGCCCCGATCCGCCCCGGCTGCGCGGCGTGTGTGCGGCTGCCAGCACGTTCATGCCTCCAGCGCGCGGGCGGCCGCGCGCAGGGTGCGCCGCGCGGTCTCGGCATCGCCGGTCATGCAGGCCACCGCCGCGACGTCGACGCCGTTGTCGAGGTAGGCGCGCGTGCCCGCGGCCACCGCCTCCTCGTCGCCGAGGACCGCGATGGTGTCCACGAGCTCGTCGGTGAACGCGGCCTGGGCCCGCTCCC
>SKLC01000205.1 GCA_007123425.1 Nitriliruptoraceae bacterium | reverse complement strand
CGAGGGGCGCTACCGCGCGAGGCCACCCCGCGCACACGCCCGGACGCTGCGGGGCGCCGCCGGCGGACGTGGTGCGCCGGAGCGTCCCACCTCACGCGGATGGCCCCCGAAATCATGACCTTCGCCCTTACGACCGTGGTAGAAGTGAATGCATGCTGGCGATGACGTCCGACCGCCCTGGTCGGGAACGTGCAAAACGGAGTAACCCATGAGGATACGAAGGAGCAAGCGAGCGCTGGCGGTCGCCCTGGCCGCCACCCTGGTGCTCGCGGCATGCGGCGACGCCGACGACGACGTCGACCCCGCCGCCGACGACAACGGCGAGGTGACCGACGACGACGTCGACGACGATGATGATGACGCCGTCGACCTCGCCGGCACGAGCGTGTCCGTCTTCGGCGCCCCGACGAGCGTCGAGGAGGCCGCGATCCAGGACGTGATCCAGGAGACGTTCAACGAGCCCACCGGGGCGAACGCCACCTACGAGGGCTCGGACGATTTCGAAGCGCAGATCCAGATCCGCGCCGAGGGCGGCAACCCGCCCGATGTGGCGCTCTTCCCCCAGCCCGGCACGCTCGTCGAGCACGCCGAGGCCGGCTACCTCGTCCCGCTCGAGGAGCTGGGCTACGACATCGACGAGCTCGAGGCCACCTTCGGCGAGTACCTGCTGTCGCTGGGTGAGCACGACGGGCAGTACTACGGCATCCCGACCAACGTCAACTACAAGTCGATGGTCTGGTACAACCAGGCGATCTTCGACGAAGAGGGCTATGAGGTCCCCGAGACCTGGGACGACATGATCGCCCTCTCGGAGCAGATCGCCGACGACGGCTACACGCCGTGGGTCATCGGCACCGGGTCCGACGCCGCCACCGGCTGGCCGGCGACGGACTGGATGGAGGACATCATGCTCCGCAGCGCGGGGCCCGAGGCCTACGACGACTGGGTCGACGGCGAGCTGCCCTTCGACTCCGACGAGGTGCGTGCAGCAGCGGAGACGTTCGCCGAGATCGCCTTCGAGAACGAGCTCATCGTCGGCGACACCGCCAACATCCCCGACCTCGACTTCCGCGACGCGCCGGACGCGCTGTTCGTGGACGACGGGGCCGTACTCCACCGTCAGGCCAGCTTCGTGACCAGCTTCTTCCCGTCCGGCACCCAGCTGGGCGAGGACGTCAACTGGTTCCAGTTCCCCGCCATCGACGGCCAGCAGGGCGCGCTGATCGCCGGTGAGATGGGGGCCGTCTACGAGGACCGCGAGGAGGTCCGGGAGTTCCTGCGCAGCTTCACCGGTGAGGAGGCGCAGTGCGCCATGGGCTCCCAGGAGGACCCCGACACCGGCGACGCCGTGCAGCGCATCTCGCCGAACCTCGACGTCGGCCCGGACTGCTACATCGACGAGGTGATGCAGGAGGCCTCGCAGCAGATCGCCGAAGCGCTCGAGGAGGGCACGGCCCGCTTCGACGCCTCGGACCTGATGCCGGCAGCCGTCGGCAGCGGGACCTTCTGGGACGGCATGAACGAGTGGATGCGAGGAGCAGACCTGGACCAGGTGCTGCAGGACATCGACGCAGGATGGCCCAACTAATGCCATGATGCGCGGGGAGGGGCGCACGCGCCCCTCCCCGGCCCTCATCCGGGGCGTGGAGCCGCAGCAGATGCCACGCACCAGGTGACGGCCGGGGGACCCGCCGGCGAGAGCGCGACGACCCGCGCCGGCGGCAACGATGGGAGCAGGGAGCCGGACTGTGAGCACGCCACCTCCGCCAGCGCCCACGCTCGACGAGGACGGGCCTCCGGGACCCGACCGGCCACCGGAGCGACCGCCGGGCTCCAGTGGCTGGCATCCGGGTCGCTTCGCGCTGGGCCTGCTGGGGGTCGCCGCCCTGCTCGCGACCATGGTGTGGGTCTTCGACTGGCTGCGCACCACCGATGCCGGTCGGCTGCCGGTCGTGGTCGTGGCGCTGGCCCTGGGCGTGCTGGGGATCTTCGGGCTGTTCTGGGTCATGGACGTCGCGGTCAACCAGCTCAGCGAGCAGGGCAAGCTGCGGGTCCGCCCCTGGATCTTCATCGGCCCGGCGCTGCTGCTGCTGGGCGTCTACCTCGTCTACCCGACGATCTACACGATCCTGATCAGCTTCCAGGACGCCCGGTCGGTGGACTGGGTGGGGCTCGACAACTTCCGCTTCATCTTCACCGATTCGGGGATGGTGCGCTCGATCCGCAACACGTTCGCGTGGGTGCTCGTGGTGCCATCGTTCGCGGTCGCCTTCGGTCTTGCCGTCGCGGTGCTCGCGGACCGGCTCACCCGCGGGGAGTCACTGGCCAAGTCGCTGGTCTTCCTGCCCATGGCGGTGTCCTTCGTCGGCGCCGCCGTGATCTTCAACCTGATCTACGACTACCGCTCCTTCGGCAACCAGACCGGCCTGCTCAACGGCATCTGGACGGCGCTGGGCAACGACCCGGTCGCGTGGCTGTCCTTCGAGCCGTGGAACAACCTCGCCCTCATGGCGGTCATGGTGTGGATCCAGACCGGCTTCGCGATGGTGATCCTCTCCGCCGCGATCAAGGGCGTGCCCGACGACCTCCTCGAGGCCGCCCGCATCGACGGCGCCAACGAGTTCCAGATCTTCTTCCGCGTGGTGGTGCCCACGATCATGACCACGATCGTGGTGGTCGCCACCACGATCACGATCAACGTGCTGAAGATCTTCGACATCGTCTACGTCATGACCGGAGGTGGCGCGGGGACCGAAGTGATCCCCGAGCGCATGGTCACCTGGTTCTTCCAGCGGGGGAACTTCGGTGTCGGCGCGGCGATCGCCGTGCTGATGTTCGTGGCGATCATCCCGATCATGATCGTCAACGTCCGGCGGTTCCGCGCCGAGGAGGCGATCCGATGAGCACGACCACCGAGACGCCGCGCGAGACCGAGCTCCCGCCCGAGCAGCCGCCGCCGCCCGCAGCGAAGCCGGGCAAGGGCGGCCCCGTGCGCCGGTTCTTCCAGGGCTGGGGCGTGCGCCTGTCGGTGCTGGCGATCGTGGTCCTGTGGATCATCCCCACCGTGGGGCTGCTGATCTCCTCCTTCCGATCACGCTCGTTCATCGAGTCGGAAGGCTGGTGGACCGCATTCGCCCGGCCGTTCGCCGAGGGCCAGTGGACGCTGCAGAACTACCAGATCGCGCTCACCCAGCAGGGCTTCGACAACGCCTTCCTCAACAGCCTCGCGGTGACCATCCCCTCGACGGTGATCCCGATCACCGTGGCGGCCTTCGCCGCCTACGCGTTCACCTGGATGCGGTTCAAGGGCCGCAACCTCATCTTCATGGGCGTGGTCGCCCTGATCGTGATCCCGCTGCACATGGCGCTGATCCCCGTCCTGCGCCTCTACACCCAGGGCGCGGAGCTGTGGGGCATCACCCTGTTCCCGCAGACCCAGCTGGTGGGCACCTTCCCCGCGATCTGGCTCGCCCACTCGGGCTTCGGCCTGCCGTTGGCCGTCTACCTGCTGCGCAACTACGTAGGCTCCCTGCCCGCGTCGGTGATCGAGTCGGCCAAGGTCGACGGCGCCAGCGACTTCCAGGTGTTCACCCGGCTGGTCGTGCCGCTGTCGGTGCCGGCGCTGGCTGCCTTCGCGACCCTGCAGTTCCTGTGGGTGTGGAACGACTACCTGATCGCGCTGGTGCTGCTGGGCGGCACGCCCGACGTCCGGGTGCTCACCGTCGCGCTCGCCGGCCTCCAGGGGCAGTTCGGGCAGATGCGCCACGTGCTCCCGGCCGCGGCGTTCATCTCGATCATGCTGCCCATGGTGGTGTTCTTCTCCCTGCAGCGCTACTTCGTCCGCGGCCTGACGGCCGGGGCAGTGAAGGGATGAGCCGCTGATGCTGCCGACGGGCCCGCTGAGCTCGCGGCGACGCTGGATCTCGCTGACGGCCGCGACCGTCGTCATGCAGTTCGCCTACTGGTTCGTCCACATCGGCGTGGATGCCCAGGAGCCGGATCTGCTGTGGTTCGGCCTGGCGGTCACACCGCTGGTCTTCCTCGTCCTGGCGTTCGCGTCCGGCCATCCCCATGCGCCCGGCGCCACGGGCCGTGCGATGGGGCTGTTCCTGCTGGTCGCCCTGCCGCTGGCCCTGCTGGACCTGCGCATGGGGCTGGTGGCCGGGTTCGGCGCCGGCGCCGTGCTCACGCTGCGCAGCGACCCGCAGGTGCACTCGCAGCGCACCCGGGCGATCGCGGTGGCCGGGGCGAGCGTCTACATCCTCGCGCTGCTGCTGCTGCAGGGCCTGGTGCCCATCCTCGGGCCCTTCGCGGTGATGTCGGGCGCGGTGATCCCCCTGGCGGTGGTGGGCATCGCCGACGAGCTCAGCGAGGGCGCGGCCGAGGCCGAGCAGGAGCGCGCCCGCGGGCGCTGAGCCTCACCCGCGGACGTGGATCCGCGGTGTGCGCTCGGTGGGCACGAACACGTAGTCGTCCTCGTCGGCCACGGCACCGTCCACCGGCTCGAGCGCGCCATGGCGGTAGCGATAGGCCCGGTAGCCATGCCCCACGACCTCGTCGATGACGTCCTGGGCCCGAGCATCCTCACGCAGCTGATGCAGGTCATCCGCCTCGAGGATCACCACGGGTCGGTACTCGGACAGCACGCGGTGTGCTCCGGCGAGCACCAGGAGCTCCGCCCCCTCGACGTCGCACTTGAGCACGTCCACGTGCGGCAGGCCGTGACGCTCGACCTCGGCGTCGAGGGTGGAGGTCGGCACCTCGATCTGGCGGTGTGGCAGGGTGGCGAACGCGGCCGTGCCGGCCGGGTCGTGCGTCGAGCCCCGGAAGTGCGCCCGGGTGGGCACGACGGGCACCCGCAGCGCCTGCACGCCCGGCTCGGCGGCCAGCGCCACGGCATGGAGATGCACCCGGTCGCTGAGGCCGATGGCGCGCACCACGCGCTGCAGGAGGCGATGCGACCCGGGGCGGGGCTCGAAGCCCAGGACCCGCCCGGCCGGACCGACGCGCCGAGCCATCACCAGCAGGTGGGCCCCACCGGCGGCGCCGACGTCGATGCACACGTCGCCGGGAGCGACGACGCGACGCAGCAGGAACAGCTCCTTCTCCAGGAAGGGGATGCGGTCCACCACCCGCTCCAGGAGCGAGGGCCGGCCTCCGGGACCATCACCGCTCATGTGCACCTGCCGCCGCTCGCCTGCATGGTCATGTCGTGCCCGCAGGCTAGGGCCCCCGCCGTGGCGCTTCCCTGGCCGAGCGGCCCGCAGGACCAGTCGGCCGCCCCGACGACGCCGCCCCTCCCTACGACGCGGCCCCGCCCTCGTGCCCCGTGGCGCCCTGCCCGAGGGGCTCGTCGTCCGGGCGACGGCGCTCGAACCGTCGCACCAGCAGCACGAGCACCCGCTGTGCGAGACGGCCGAGGAGCAGGACGGTGACGCCGATCACCAGCCCCCGGAGCGCGGCGTCCTCCGGCGTGAGCGTGCCCATGGCCAGCTGCAGCAGCACGGGCGCGAGGGCGAGCATGCCCAGCACCGCGATGGCACGACGCAGGGGCCCCGCGCTCATCGCCGCGGCACCAGGTCGCGCACGGCCAGGGCGAGGTCCAGCGGGCGGGCGCGACCCACGCCGCCGGGCAACGGGCCGTGACCGAGCACGAGCCCGAGCTCCACGGCGCACCGGATCGCGTCGGGCAGGTCCTGCGCAGAGGCCCAGGAGATCGCCAGCGGGTCCTCGTGCAGCAGCGG
>SKLC01000386.1 GCA_007123425.1 Nitriliruptoraceae bacterium | reverse complement strand
TCCGCACCGAGTCGCGCGGCGGCCACCGCCGCGGCGACCTTCCGGCCACCGACGCGGCCTGGGACGGCGCCCACGTCGAGCAGACCGGCCTCGTTGACGTCTGACCGCTCCCCCGCCCGCCGCCGGGCGGCGCTCGCGTGCGGCCGAGCAAGAGAGATCAGGCGAACTCGTCGAGGTCCTCGAGGCCGAGGTCGACGATGCGGCGGCGGTGGCCCTCCATCACGGCCAGGGCCAGCCGCCGCACGCGGGTCTCCCCGCTCTCGCCCTCGTCACCGCCGGAGGCGAGCAGCACCTTGAGGGCATCGGTGTCCGAGATCACGCCCTGGAAGCCGGTCAGCGCCCGACCGATCATGTCGGCGACCAGGCCGCGGGCGCGGTCCCGTGCCTCGTCACTGGTGAGCTGCTCCCGAAGATGGTCCATCGCGAACTGCTCGAACGGCGCGCGATCGGCCAGCGCCCCGACCACGGCCATCCCGGTGCGCTCGTCCAGCAGGGGCCCGAGCTCCCGGCCGAAGTCGGCGGCCACCGGCAGGCCCACGGCGAAGAAGGTGCAGGCCTCGAACCAGTCGCCCAGCGGCACCCGGTCGAAGTAGGCGTCGAAGTGCGGCTTCTGGCGATCCATGACCGCCGGTCCGAGATCGGTGTGCTCCATCAGGTGGTCCCGCAGCAGCGCGTAGCCGGCGTGCTCCCGCAGCGCGAACTCGGCGAGCTGGTCGGCCCGGCGGGCATCCGGGGCATGGCGGATGGCCCGGCCGGTGCACTCGAAGGAGCGCAGCTGCCCGTAGGTCAGCGCGCCCAGCACCTCCACGGTCGCGAGCTCGATCTCGTCGTCCGCCACTGCCGCCCTTCCTGCCGCGGCCAGCCTACTGCCCGGGCCTCGCGCGCCGGCCCCGCCTACGTCGCCCGGCGCGGCCGCCATCCGAGCCGCTCCGAGATCTCCCTGGCGGAGCGCAGCACCCGCAGGGCGATCGACTCCGGCTCGGGCAGCCGCGCGGTGGGCGCGACGATCCCGACCGCGGCCACGGCCCGGCCCGTGTGGTCGAAGACGGGCGCCGCGACGCCGGAGGCTCCCGGCTCGAGCTCGTCGCGCGTGTAGGCCACTCCCCGCTGGCGGACGGGCTGCAGCGAGGTGTCCCGGGCCCCCTCCGGCAGGAAGGCCAGCAGCGCCTTGCCGTGGGCGGCGACCCCGAGCGGATGCCGGAACCCGACCCGGTAGTTGACCTGGACGAACCGGTCGCCGGGCTCGATCACCTCGACGACCACGAGGTCGTCCCGATCGCGCACGGCGAGGCAGGCCGTCTCGTTGGTGTCCTCGGACAGCGCCCGCAGCGGCGGCCCGGCCAGGCGCCGCACCTCGAGGCCCTGCGCGGCGCGCACGCCCAGCTCGAGCATCGACAGGCCCAGGCGGTACTTGCGGGACTCCGCGTCGCGGGTGACGAACCCCTCGGCGGTGAGCGTGTCGAGGAGGCGGTAGAGCACGGCCCGGTCCAGGCCCGTGGACTCCGCCAGCCCGGAGACCGTGGCGCCGTCGCTGTGCTCCCCGAGCGCATTGAGCAGGGCGAGCCCCCGCGCCAGGGTGCGGGAGCCGCTGGACCGCCGGCCGCGCTTGCTGTCCTCCGCTACCACGTGGGCTCCTCCCGTCACCGCCCGATGTGGAGCGGCCTGACGCTCGTCGTCGTGGCTGCCAGCGCCGCCGGAGGGTCCTCCGCCGGCGCTCCTGGCCGCACCTCGCCGCGGATCGCCGCGGGGGTACGGATCGTGCGCCGACAAAGTGTGCTGCGCGACCCGCGCACGGTCAAGCGCTCTCACGGCCGTGCGGACGGTGGCTCGATCCGAGCCGGGCGCCACGGCCACCTCGAGGTCGTCGGGCGCGCCCCCGTCGCGTGACGTCGAGCGGGCCCGCTCGTTGGACCCGATGCGAGGCCCGGCAGCGCCGGTACGCGGTGAGCGCGACCGCAGCCGCTCGTGCGCCGCGCGAACGACCCGAGAGCCAATCCGTGGGAGGACCCGACGTGCCCAGCGTCAAGACGGGCGTCGAGCAGCTCGGCGGTGTGACGTCCATGGGCGTGGATGGCGCGCTGGCCATCCGCAAGGGCTTCCCCTTCTCCGAGTTCGTCGAGCAGTGCTGGTTCATCGCCAAGGTCACCATCGTCCCGGTCGTGCTCATCTCGATCCCCTTCGGGGTGATCATCGCCCTGCACGTGGGCTCGATCGCCCAGCAGATCGGGGCCGAGTCCCACATCGGCGCGGCGATGGTGCTCGCCATCGTGCGCGAGGCGTCCCCGGTAGCCACCGCGCTGCTGATCGCCGGCGCCGGCGGCTCCGCGATGACCGCCGACCTCGGCTCGCGACGCATCCGCTCCGAGCTCGACGCCATGGAGGTCATGGGCGTCGACCCCATCCACCGCCTGGTGCTGCCCCGGCTGGCGGCGGCCACGCTGGTCTCGGTCCTGCTCGTCGGCGTGGTCTCGGTGGCCGGGATCATGGGCGGCTGGGTGATGGCGGTCCCCGTGCAGGGCGGCACCTCCGGGGCCTACTTCGCCTCCTTCACCGAGCTCGCCCACCTGCCCGACCTGTGGTCGTCGATGCTCAAGGCCGTGGTCTTCGGCTACCTCGCCGCCGCCATCGCCTGTTGGTACGGGTACAACGCCCGCGGGGGCCCCAAGTCGGTGGGGGATGCGGTCAACCGCGCCGTCGTGCTCACGTTCGTGGTGCTCTTCGTCGTGAACTTCATCATGACCGCGCTGTACTTCAACATCGTCCCTCCGAAGGTCTGAGCCGTCGTGGCCGTCGACGAAGCCCCCTCCCGCGTCCCGGCGGAGACCCGCGCCCTGCGGGCGGTCTCGCGACCCCTGAAGGGCTTCGAGGAGTTCGCGGACCAGATGCGCTTCTGGGGCGAGGCCGTCTCGGCCATGCCCTACAGCCTCAAGTGGTGGAAGTCGGTGATCCTGCCGCAGGTCTCCGACGTCGTGGTGGGCGCCGGCGCGATCATCGTCGGCGGCGGCATGCTGTTCGTGGTGACCGCCCTGGCGTTCTTCACCGGAACGCAGGTCGGGCTGCAGGGCGTGGCGGGCCTGCAGCAGATCGGCGTGGAGGCCTACATCGGCCTGGTCTCCTCCTGGGCCAACGTGCGGGAGATCACCCCGCTGATCTACGGGGTCGCCCTGGCCGCCAAGATCGGCGCGGGCTACACGGCCGAGCTGGGCGCGATGCGCATCAGCGAGGAGATCGACGCCGCCGAGGTGATCGGGGTGCGCCCCATCCCCTACCTGGTCTCCACCCGCATCTGGTCCGCCCTGATCCCGGGCATCCCGCTGTTCCTCGTCGCGCTGTTCAGCGCGTTCTTCGCCACCCGGCTGATCGTCACCGGCTTCTACACGATCTCGCCGGGCACCTACGACACCCGCCTGGCGCTGTTCCTCCCGGCCATCGACGTCTTCTACAGCCTGCTCAAGGCGGTCGTGTTCACCATCGTCGTGGTGCTGATCCACACCTACTACGGCTTCTACGCCAAGGGTGGCCCCGCCGGCGTGGGCGTCGCGGTGGGCCGCGCGATCCGGGCCAGCATCACCATCGTGGTGATCCTCAACATGGTGATGTCGATCGCCATCTGGCTCGCCGGCGGCGAGACGGTACGGATCGCCGGATGAGCCCCGACGCCGTCGTCGTCCGCCGGATCGTCGGCACCGCGGCCGCGGTGCTGCTGCTGGCCGTGGGCGCGCTCGTCCTCGAGTCCCGCTTCGCCCCGCCCGCGGGCAGCTACGAGGTCACCGCCGACCTCGGCCGGGCCGGCGTGGGGCTGCGCGAGGGCAGCGACGTCAAGGTCCGCGGCGTCAACATCGGCGAGGTCTCCGAGGTCCGCTTCGAGGACGGCCGTGCCCGTGCCACCCTCACCCTCCGCGAGGAGCCCCGGCTGCCTCCGCCCGAGGCGCTCGAGCTGGTGGTCACCGCCAAGACGCTGCTCGGCGAGAAGCAGATCGAGATCTCCTTCGACGACGCCCGCTTCGGGCAGGAGCCCCACCTGGCGGCGGGCGAGGTGATCGCCGCCGAGCGCCAGCCCACGGAGCTCTCGGAGGCCATCGACGTCCTCGAGCCCTTCGTCGCCGCGATCGACCCGGAGGAGCTCGCCCACATCGTCGACGCCCTCGGCGCCCAGCACGGCGAGGGCGAGCGCATCGCGGACAACCTCGAGGTCTCCCAGCAGCTGTTCGCCTTCGGCGCGCGCACGGCCGGGGACACGCTGCAGCGCGCCGGGGCCATGGCCGACCTCTCCGAGGCGCTCGCGCCCGCCACCGACGACCTCGCGCGGCTCAACCACACCCTGCCCGACGCGACCGCGCTGCTGGTCGAGCGCCAGGACGACATCCGCCGCAACCTCGACACCGCCTCCCGCGCGGCCCGGACGCTGAGCGGCTTCCTCGACACCGAGCAGGCCGCGATCTCGCGCCTGCTGACCACCAGCCAGCCCGTCGGCGACGTGCTCGAGCGCCAGGCTCCCGAGATCGGCGGGCTGATCAACGGCGCCTTCCTCTACGCGCGCATCATGGGCTCCGGGGGGATCCTGCTCGACGACGGCAGCGAGTGGGCCGGCTTCCGGATCTTCATCGACCTCGCCGAGGTGGACCCCCTGGAGCTGCTCTGCCATGAGGTCCCCCAGCTGCCGGGCTGCGAGGAGCGGCCGTGAGCGAGCGCTTCCCGCTGCTGAAGTTCAGCGTGTTCGCGCTGGTCTGCCTCGCGTTCACGGGCTGGCTCGTGATCGTGATGGGCAACATCTCCTTCGAGTCGCGCGCCACCTACGCCGCCGAGTTCACCGACGTCCAGGGCCTGATCCAGGGCGACGACGTCAAGATCGCCGGGGTCACCCTCGGCCGCGTCGAGTCGATCGAGCACCTGCCCGGCGGGACCGCCGAGGTCACCTTCAGCGTCCGCGAGGAGATCGAGCTCCCCACCGACAGCGAGGTGGTCGTTCGCTGGCGGGACGTGCTGGGCCTGCGGTTCCTCTACGTGGAGCCCGGCGGCGAGGCCCGCACGGTCGAGGAGGGCCACACCTTCCCCCTCGCCCAGACCCGGGCGCCCGCCGACCTCGGCTCCCTGCTCCAGCGGCTCACGCCGTTCATCCAGGCGCTCGACCCGGAGCTGCAGAACCAGGTGCTCGAGGCGCTGGCCGAGGGGCTGGTGGGCCGGGAGCAGCAGGTCCGCTCGCTCATCGAGCGCGGAGGCGAGCTCACCCAGGCCATCGCCTCCCGCGACGAGGAGCTCGACGCGCTGCTGGTCGACTCCGCCAGGACGCTGGAGGCCTACGCGCAGCGCGAGGACGAGCTGCGCGGGCTGCTCGACAGCTTCGCGGAGGTGTCGTCGACCCTCGCCGAGCGCAACGACGAGATCGAGGCGGCGATCGTCGGGCTCGCCGACGGCCAGCAGGAGCTGCGCCGGTTCGTCGAGGCCAACGAGGGCGAGATCCACGCCAGCGTCGACGCGCTCGAGGACCTCACCGACGTGACCTCGCAGCAGCGCGACGACCTCGAGGAGATCCTGGCCACCACGCCCACCGGCATGCTCGGCTACCACCTGATCTCGCGCACGGGCCAGTGGTTCAACATCCGCGCCGTGGGCACCTCGGTCGGCGACGCCGTGGTCTCGACCGAGCGCGGCGCCGCCCTGCCCCGCGAGGACGGCACGGCCAGCGGCGGCACCGGCCTCGACGAGCTGCTCGGCGGGGGGCTGGACTGATGCTGATCGAGCGCAGCCAGGC
>SKLC01000256.1 GCA_007123425.1 Nitriliruptoraceae bacterium | reverse complement strand
GGGCACGCGGCCGCGTGCCGCCCAGCGGCCGCCGGCGTGGGAGACCTCGACCGGCAGCCCGAAGGTCGCCGAGAGCGCGGCGTCGGTGAGCACGTCCGCCGGCGCGCCGGTGGCCTGCACCCGGCCGTCGCGGAGCAGGGCCACGGCCACGATGCCCGTGGGCAGCTCCTCGAGGTGGTGGGTGACCAGCAGCACCGTCGGGCCGGCCGGCTCGGCGAGCAGGCGGTCGAGGTCGGCCAGCAGGGACTCCCGCCCCCCGAGGTCGAGGCCGGCGAACGGCTCGTCGAGCAGCAGCAGCCGCGGATCGGTCGCCAGCGCCCGGGCGATGCGGACCCGCTGGCGCTCCCCCTGCGAGAGCGTGTGCAGCCGACGGGCCGCGAGGTGGGCCACGCCCACGCGCTCGAGTGCCCGCTCGACCGCCATGTCGGCCTCCGGGACGGCGGCCGCGTGGCGCACCGGCCGCAGCGCCCCCTCGCGGGCCGCGGCGACGAGCTCGTCCACACGCGCCCGCGCCTGCAGCAGCGGGTCGAGCCCCACGCTGACGAAGCCGATGTCGGGCCGCAGCGTGCGCAGGTCGACGCGGCCGAACCTGCGGCCCAGCACCTCGACGCTCCCGTGGCTCGGGAAGCGGTAGGTGGACAGCACCCGCAGCAGCGTGGTCTTGCCGGCGCCGTTGGGGCCCAGCACCGCCAGGTGGTGGCCGGCTCGGACGTCGAGGTCGACGCCATGCAGCAGGGTCGCGCCCCCGGCGACCACGCCGACCCCGCGCACCGAGACGACGGTGGGGCCCGCGCCGCTCATACGGGGTCCCGGACCACGGGACACGACATGCAGCGCGGGCCGCCCCGTCCGCGCGGCAGCTCGTAGGACGGCATCGTGCGGACCTCGACCCCGGCTTCGGAGAGCACCTCGTTGGTCGCGACGTTGCGCTCGTAGGCGACCACCACTCCGGGCGCGAGCGCGACCACGTTGTTCGCGTCGTTCCACTGCTCCCGCTGGGCGCGCGTGGAGCTCATCGCCGGCTGCAGCACCCGCACCGCCTCGTCGCCGCGGACCCAGGCCAGCCCGTCGCGCAGCCCGTCGCCGGCCGCCACCTGGAGGCGCCCCCCGGCTCCCGGGCGCAGCAGATAGGTGCGCACGTGGTCGCCCATCGCCGGATAGACGAGGAAGGTGTCGCGGTCGACCTGCGTCATCACGGTGTCGAGGTGCATCGTGGCGCGGGCGTGCGGCAGCTCCACGACCAGCAGCCGGTCGATCACGCCGGCGCGGAACAGGCGCGTGGCCAGCAGCTCCACGCCCGCGGCGCTGGTGCGCTCCGAGAGCCCGACCGCCAGGCCCCGCTCGGCGACCATCAGCAGGTCGCCGCCCTCGAGGCTGGCCGGGAAGTGCTCGCCGGGCTCGTCCCCGAACCAGACAGGGGCATCCGCGAAGCGCGGGTGGTGGGCGTAGATCCAGCGCAGCAGGTCCGTCTCGCGGCGCCGCACCAGGCGGTCCATCGCCGCCAGCACCACCCCGTGCGCGACCCACGCCGAGGAGTCGCGGGTGAACACGGCGTTGGGCAGGGGCTGCAGCAGCAGGTCGCCCGGCCGGCCCGCGGCCGCGACCAGACCGTCGCCGACGCCCACCTCCCCTGCGCTCACCCCCGCGACGAGGTGCTGTGCCAGCTCCCCGGGCGCCTGGGCCAGCAGCCACCGCCGGACCCGCTCCACCGCCTGCGGGCCGCAGGCCGTCTCGGTGACCTGCCGGGTGACCAGGTCCTCAGCCACGCCCGGATCGGCCACCACGTCGGCGAGCAGGCCGGTCAGCTGCAGCACCTCGACGCCCGCGCCGGCGAGCAGATCAGCGAAGGCGTCGTGCTCCTGCTGGGCGCGCTCGAGCCACAGCAGCTCGTCGAACAGGAGCTCGTCCTTGTTCTCGGGGGTGATGCGCTCCAGCTCCGCGCCCGGCCGATGCACCAGCACCGTGCGCAGCCGCCCGACCTCGGAGCCCACGCCCGCCGTCGTCACGCTCCCATCCCCGATCCCGCGCGTCGCGATCCCGTCCTCGTCACCACCTCGCGCGTCACGAGCCCGCGGGCTCGCCCAGCCGGCCCCGCGGCTCGAACCAGCGCCCCTCCTCGGGCAGGGACTCCAGCGTGATGCGCGGCAGCGCCTCGGCGAACATGCCCTCGATGGTCTCGAGGTCGACGAACCGCGCCCCGTCGAGGGAGGCCAGGCTCCCGGCGTACTCCGCGAAGCCGAGCACCGTCACCACCACGCCGTCGTCGATGAGGTCGGTGAGCGGCTCGACGAAGGCGCGGGCGTCGTTGGAGCCGAGGTAGACCGCCGCGAGGTCCCCCTCGGCGTGACGCGCCTCGAGGTGGTCGACGATGTCGTCGTCGACGTCGCTCTCCTCGTGCTTGGGCTTGGCGAACACCCGGAAGCCCTGCTCGAGCAGCCACACCACCCAGCCGCGCATCGGGCCGGCGACGTGCGGGGCGACGTTGACGAACACGCAGGCCTCGACCGCGTCGCCGTCCGCGTGATCGACGAGCCACTGCGCGAGCACCGACATGTCGGGCCGCTCGTGGGCGGTGGGCTTTCCCTCGATGATGTTGGCCAACGTCATGTCGACGTTGGGCGCGTCCCACACCAGCACGTGCCGACCCACGTCGTGCCTCTCTGCCGTTCGCGGCGGTCCTCGTGCCCGCGCATCGCGGGTGGGGCCCCGCAGCGGGCGTGCCCGGAGGGTAGGCGCCCGCCACCGTCGCCCGACGCGGTCACCGACCGACGAGCCGTCAGCGAACCACGAGCTCGAGCTCGCTCAGCGCCTGCAGCGCGAGCTCGAGCTGCTCCTCGTCGGGCGTCTCCTGGAGCGCGGTGATCGAGGCGACCACGCGATCCACCACATCGGCGTCGAGGTCGGGCCCGAGGGTGCCCTCGGTCTCGGCGAGGTCGCTGTAGGCGGGGTCGACCTCGTCGCCGTCGAGCTCGTCGAGGATCCGGCCGGTGCTGCCCTCCAGGGCGCGCCAGCCGGGCAGGTCGTCTCGCTCCTGCGCCAGCGCGCGGCCATCCTCGAGCGCCTGGACCAGATGCGGTGCCGGAGCCATGTCTCTCCACCTGTCGGGGTCGCCTGGGGACGGTGCCACCGCACGGGGACCGCGCGGCGCCGCCACCCCGCCCGGACGGCCCCGGGAGGTGGTGGGTCCCGGAGACCGGCTACAGCTGGCCGACGAGGCCGGCCGGGTCGTCGACGATGCGCTCGGCGCCTGCGGCCGCCAGCGTGTCATCGCCGAAGCCGCCGCAGCGCACGGCGACCGCCGCCGTGCCCGCGGCCCGAGCGGCCAGCGCGTCCCAGGGGGCGTCGCCGACCATCACGCTGCGGCGCGGATCGAAGCCGCGCCGCTCGCAGGCGGCCATCAGCAGGTCGGGCGCGGGCTTCGAGGACGCGACGCCCTCGCTGTCGATCAGGGGCAGGTCGGCTCGCCCGAGCACGTCGAGCAGCGCCTCGCGCTCCTCGCTGCCCGCCGAGGTCGCGATCACGTAGGGGACCTCGCGCACCTCGAGGTCCTCGAGGAGCTCCAGCGCCCCCGAGGTGCGCCGCAGCCCGTCGGCGACGGCGAGGAAGCGGCGCTTGTGGTCGCCGGAGATGTCGCCGGCCCCGTCGACGTGGCGGCCGAGCACCCACGGCACGAGCCGGTCGCCGCCCATCCCGATCGCGGCGTGGATGCGGGCCTGGGCGACGTCGTGGCCGTGGTCGCGGAACGCCTCGAACCAGGCGACGACGTGCTGGTAGACGGAGTCGACCAGCGTGCCGTCGAGGTCCAGCAGCACCCCGGGTCGGCCATCGGAGGCGTGCGGATCGGAGGCGTGTGGATCGCTCATGGTTCGAGCCAACACCCGCCGACACGTCGTCGCAGGGCGGGCGCACGGCCCAACGGCCGGGCCGCGAGGACTAGCGTCGCGCCGTGAGCGACGTCGAGGTCGAGCCGGTGCCGGCTCGAGAGCGCGAGGATCGAACGTGTCGGAGCTCCAGCCCCGCGAGATCGAGGACTACCTGACCAACCTCGCCGTGGTCGAGCACCGCGAGGCGGTGCTCGAGGAGATGGAGCTGCGCGCCGGCGAGCAGGGGTTCCCCATAGTGGGCCGCTCGGCCGGGCGCTTCCTCGAGCTGATGGCCCGGTCGGTCGGCGCCCAGCGCGCGCTGGAGCTGGGCAGCGGCTTCGGCTACTCGGCCTACTTCCTCGCCGGCGCGGTCGGCTCGGACGGCGAGCTGGTGTGCAGTGACCTCGACCCGGCCAACCGCGACCGCGCGGAGGGCTACCTGCGCCGAGCGGGCCGGTGGGACCCGGTGCGGTGGTGGACCGGCGACGGGCTCGAGGTGCTCGAGGCCCAGGCGGGCGAGTTCGACGTCATCTTCTGCGACGTCGACAAGGAGGCCTACCCCGACGCCTGGCGGGCGGCATGCGAGCGGCTGCGCCCCGGGGGCGTTTGGCTGTGCGACAACGTGCTGTGGGACGGCCGGGTGGCGGGCCTCGGCGAGCCGGGCCCACCGGAGCGGGAGGCCATGATCGAGCCGATCCGCGAGATGACCCGGCTGGTGGTCGACGACGAGCGCTTCGTGTCCTCGATCGTGCCGCTGCGCGACGGGATCCAGGTCGCCCTGCGCGTCGCCTGAGCAGCGCGCCTCGCCCGAGCGGGGCTCCCGGCGCTGAGGTGGGCGCCGTCAGTGGCAGGCGGCCGCCAGCCAGGGGTAGGGGTTGATCGCGGCGCCGCCCCCCGGGTGCACCTCGAAGTGGACGTGCGGCGCGCTCGGGGAGGCGTTGCCGGTCGCCCCGTTGTAGGCGATGTGGTCGCCCGCCTGCACGCGCTGGCCGACCGCGCCGCCCTCGGCGACGCCGTTGAGGTGGGCGTAGTAGTAGACGTTGCCGTCGGTGCCCCGCAGGTACAGCCCGAGGCCGCCGAGCCGGCTGTGGGACCGCCGCTGGATCACGCCGTCGGTGACGGCGTAGACGGGCTCGTCCATGCGCGCGAAGACATCGGTGCCCCGGTGGGACCGTCCGCCGCTGCGCGGCTCACCCCAGCTGTCGCGGAACCGGAAGGTGCCCGGATCGAAGATGCAGGCGTAGGTGCCCTGCTGGGCCCCCCGGTCGATCTCACGGCGCCGCTGCTCGCGGGTGCGGATCGCATCGGCGTCCTGCCGGGCGGAGGCGAGCCGGGCCTGCAGCGCCTCGGCCTCGGACTCGAGCTCTTCCTCGAGCCGAGCCAGCTGCTGCGAGCGGTCCTCGAGCAGCTGCTCGGTCTGGTCGAGGGAGCGGCGCACCGCGACCGCCTCCTCGAGGCTCGCGGTCTGGCGCCGCTGGATCGCCGAGACGAGGCTGGCACGCTCGATCGCCGACTGCGGTCCCTCCGCGCTCAGCACGGTGTGCAGCTGC
Organism: Nitriliruptoraceae bacterium; assembly: GCA_007123425.1. Taxonomy (GTDB): domain Bacteria; phylum Actinomycetota; class Nitriliruptoria; order Nitriliruptorales; family Nitriliruptoraceae; genus SKLC01. The sequence continues at coordinate 357 of SKLC01000256.1, read as the reverse complement.
GCGGTCGAGCCGTGCATGAAGACGGTGCGTGCCCGCTCCCCCAACCGCCGGTCGAGGGCGTCGGCCTCCTCCTCCAGCGCGGCAGCGCGCTCGGTGAGCGCGGTGAGCCCGACGCGGACGGTCTCGATCTCCGCCCACGCCTGCTCATAGGCCTCGGTGGTGGCGCCCAGGTCGTCCTCGAGCTCGGCGACCCGCCGCTCGGCCTCCTCGAGCTCGCCCGCGTGCGCGCCGGCCGGCGCTGCCAGCCCCAGGGTCCCTGCGAGCACGACGGCCGCGGCCCTCATGCTCAACGCCACCCGGCTGGCGGGCCGTGCCCCCTCGCGCGCAGGGCTGCCCAGCGCCGCCGGTCCTGTGGCG
>SKLC01000053.1 GCA_007123425.1 Nitriliruptoraceae bacterium | reverse complement strand
CGGTGTGGAAGTCGATGCCCTTCTCGCGCTCGATCTGCCGCAGCGCCTCGAGGTCGATCTTCATGTCCTTCACGGCTCGCGCCTCCTCGTCTCACCACGGCAGGACGACCTTGCCGTGGTCGATGTCCCCCAGGGGGACGGTGACCGCGGCGCCGTCGACCTTCAGCTGGATCTGCTCGTCCTCGACCGCCTCGAGCGTGCCCACGGCCTCGCCCGGGCCCTCGGCCTCCGCACGTCGCAGCACCCGCACCTCGCGCCCGATGTTGCGAGCGAAGTCGCGGGCCGTGCGCAGCGGCCGGTCCGCGCCCGGCGAGGTGACCTCCAGCATGTAGCTGCCGGCCACCACGTCCTGCTCGTCGAGGGCGTCGCCGACCCGTCGCGACAGGCGCGCGATCTGGTCGATGTCGAGCCCGTCGTCGGCGTGGACGACCAGGCGCACCTTGCGGCTGCCACGGTGGCCGCGCACCTCGACCTCCTCGAGGTCGAGCCCGTCCGCGGTCGCGATCGGCGCGGCGATGGCGTGGATGCGCGCGTCGAGCTGCGCGTCGTCCTCCTGTGCCATGTCGGCCTCGCTCGTGGTCGTGGTCCGCCGTCGTCCCGGGGGGGCGTGCTCACGGCGACGGCCGGCCCCGAGGGGCCGGCCGTCGCGCAGGACGTCCGTTGTCGTCGCGCGCACGGGCCCGCTTCTCTCGGCCGCGAACGCGGTGGGAGCGGGCCAGCAGGCCCACTCCCTCGAGGACCGACCGTACCACGAACCCGTATCGCCGTCACGGCCCGGGCCGCGGGCTGGCGCCGCCGGGCGGAGGGGTCAGCCGCTGACGGTGGGCGCACCGGACCCGCGCTCGGCGCGGATGTCCTCGGCCATCTCGGAGGCGAAGTGGACCAGCGCCTCGACGATGTCGGCCTCCTGGACCGTGGCGATGCGCTCGCCCTTCTTGATGATCTCGCCCTTGCCGTTGCCAGCGGCGACCCCGAGGTCGGCCTCGCGGGCCTCGCCGGGCCCGTTGACCACGCAGCCCATGACCGCCACCCGCAGGGGGACGTCGATCACGCCCTCGAGGCCCTGCTGGACCTCCTCTGCCAGCGTCCACACGTCCACCTGGGCGCGCCCGCACGACGGGCAGGAGACGACATCGAGGCCCCGCTCGCGCAGGTGGAGCGACTCGAGGATGGCGATGCCGGCCTTGACCTCCTCCACCGGATCGGCCGAGAGCGACACGCGGATGGTGTCGCCGATCCCCTCGGCGAGCAGCGCGCCGATGCCGACCGCCGACTTGATCGAGCCCGACTGCAGCGGACCGGCCTCGGTCACCCCGAGATGCAGCGGATAGTCGGTGCGGTCGGCGAGCAGCCGGTAGGTCTCGATCATGGTCCAGGGGTCGGAGTGCTTGACCGAGATCTTGGTGTTGTGGAAGTCCACGTCCTCGAGCAGGCGCACCTCGCGCATCGCCGACTCGACCATCGCCTCCGGTGTGGGGCCGCCGAACTCCTCGAGGATCGGCGCCTCGAGCGACCCGCCGTTGACGCCGATGCGGATCGCGGCGCCGGCCTCGTCGGCGAGCCGGCCGATCAGCGCCACCTTGTCGTGCTTCTTGATGTTGCCCGGGTTGATGCGCACACCCGCGCAGCCGGCCTCGATCGCCGCCACCGCGTACTTCCACTGGAAGTGGATGTCGGCGATCACCGGGATCTGGGCGTGCTCGGCGATGTAGCCCAGCGCGTCGGCGTCCTCCTGCCGCGGCACGGCGATGCGCACCACGTCGGCGCCCGCGGCCTGGGCGGCCGCGATCGCCTGCAGCGTGAGGTCCTTCTCGTGGGTGGGGGTGACCGTCATGGTCTGCACGCTGATCGGCGCGTCGCCACCGACCTCGAGTGGCCCGAGCCGGATCTTGCGGGTCGCGCGCCGCGTGGGCCCGGCGACGGGCTCCTCCGCAGGCCCGGAGGGCACGATCGGCAGAGAGCTGGACACGTTGTTCATCCTTGACGATCGAGGACTCGGCACCCGCGGCGCCGCTCGGCGACGAGGGTATCCGTCCCCCGCCGCGACCCATCGGCCCCTCGGCCCGCTCGGGCCTGCAGGAGCGCCCTGGCCCCGGGAGAACGGACGACCGCGACGTGGGCCCGTCCCTCGCCCGCCCGCGAGACTCGACCGAACCACGGTGCACGACCCCTGCGTGACCCTGGAGGCGGCGCATGGCCAGCTCGACCATCACCCGACGGCCCGCGTCGGGCAGCCTCGCCGAGGTCATCGACATCATCCTGGACAAGGGGCTGGTGCTCGACGCCTACGTGCGGGTGTCGCTGATCGGCATCGAGCTGCTCACCGTCGACGTGCGGGTCGTGATCGCGAGCGTGGACACCTATCTGCACTTCGCCGAGGCCACCAACCGCCTCGACCTGCGCGGCCAGGCGGAGGAGCACGACGAGGACCTCACCGATCTGGTGGGGATCGCCCGCGGCGAGGGCAAGGCGGCGGCGTACGCGAAGGGCGCCGGCCGAGGCCTCAGACGAGCGCTCGCCCCCGACCAGTGATGGCGGCGACGAGCAGAGCGCGCCCGTGGACGTCGCGCCGCTGGCCAGCGCTCAGGGCGCGTCCATGCCGACCCGGGCGCAGTCGGGGCAGCGGGCGCGGAAGGTGATCTCGACCTCGAGCAGCTCGAACCCGTGCTGCTGGTCATCGGGCAGGCGCGGATCATCGGTGTGGACGTCGAGCATCCGACCGCAGTCCACGCACAGCAGGTGGTGGTGGCGCTCGTCGACGTTGGGGTCGTAGCGCTTGCGGCCGTCAGGATGGGCGACCTCGAGGAGCTCGCCCATGCCGACCAGCTCGTTGAGGGTGTTGTACACCGTCGCGAGGCTGACCTCGGGCAGAGCCCGGCGGGCACGCTCGTACACCTCGTCCGCGGCCAGATGCACGTGCTCGCCCGTCATCGCCTCGGCGATGACGCGTCGCTGCGCCGTCAGCCGCCACCCACGGTCGCGCAGGCGCACCACCAGCGGTTCCACGAAAGGCCCCTCGTTGCAGGCGCTCGACAGATCGCACACGGACGAACGCTATCAGACGTCGGATCGCTCCGGATGTTTGGTTGCTCCGAACCTTGAACTGTTCTAGGTTGGGGCCATCCGTCGCGCGGGCGACGTCGCCGGCACGCTCGACCCCGCCGGTCCCGTCCGCCACGCCAGGCGACAGCCGCGATTTGCTTCCACCGCGATCCTTCGAGGAGGACACCGTGTCCGACGAACAGAGCACGAGCCCCGCGCTGGGCGCACGCACCACGTTCAGCCGGCAGGGCAACGAGCACTGGTGGCCCGACCAGCTCAACCTCAACATCCTGCATCAGCACCACCCGGGCTCCAACCCGCTCGGTGACGACTACGTCTACGCCGACGCCTTCTCGCAGCTCGACGTCGAGGAGCTCTACGCCGACCTCGACGCGCTGATGACCGACTCGCAGGACTGGTGGCCCGCCGACTGGGGCCACTACGGGCCCTTCTTCATCCGCATGTCGTGGCACGCTGCCGGCACCTACCGGCAGTTCGACGGTCGCGGTGGCGGCGGCACCGGCGCGCAGCGCTTCGCCCCGCTCAACAGCTGGCCGGACAACGGCAACCTGGACAAGGCGCGCCGCCTGCTGTGGCCGATCAAGCAGAAGTACGGCGACAAGATCTCCTGGGCGGACCTGCTGGTGCTGGCCGGCAACCGCGCGCTGGAGACGATGGGCTTCAAGACCTTCGGGTTCGGGTTCGGCCGCTCCGACATCTGGGCTCCCGAGGACGACATCTACTGGGGCCCCGAGACCGAGTGGCTGGCCGATGACAGCCAGCGCCACGCCGGCTCCTTCGAGGACGACAGCCGCCTGCTCGACAACCCGCTGGCCGCGGTCCAGATGGGCCTGATCTACGTCAACCCGGAGGGCCCCAACGGCGTCCCGGACGCGATGAAGTCCGCGCAGGACGTGCGCGAGACCTTCGCGCGCATGGGCATGAACGACCGCGAGACCGTCGCGCTGACCGTGGGTGGCCACACCTTCGGCAAGATGCACGGCGCCGTGCCGGCCGACGCCGTGGGCGAGGCTCCCGAGGCCGCCAAGCTGCAGGAGCTGGGCCTGGGCTGGGCCAACCCGACCGAGACCGGCTTCGGCGAGTACACCATCACCTCGGGGCTGGAGGGCGCCTGGACGCCCACCCCGATCACGTGGGACAACTCCTACCTCAACACGATCTTCGCCCACGAGTGGCAGGTCGTGGAGTCGCCCGCCGGCGCCAAGCAGTGGGAGCCGGTCGAGGTCCAGGACGGCTACTGGGTCCCCGACGCCCACGTCGAGGGCCGGATGAACCCGCCGGTGATGACCGCCGCCGACATGGGCCTGATCACCGACCCCGACTACCTCGAGATCTCCAAGGAGTTCCACGAGCACCCGGACCGGCTGGCCGACGAGTTCGCCCGGGCCTGGTTCAAGCTGCTGCACCGTGACATGGGTCCGCGTGAGCGCTACCTCGGGCCCGACGTGCCCGAGGAGGAGCTCGTCTGGCAGGACCCGGTCCCGGCGCACGAGGGGCCCCTGGTCACCGACGCCGAGGTCGAGCAGCTCAAGCGGCAGATCGCGGACTCCGGGCTGACCGCCGCGCAGCTGGTGGGCACCGCCTGGGCGTCGGCGTCGACCTACCGCCAGACCGACCACCGAGGCGGCGCCAACGGCGCGCGCATCCGCCTCGAGCCGCAGCGCAGCTGGGACGTCAACGTCCGCTCCGGCGTGTCGGCGGTGATCGACAAGCTCGAGGAGATCAAGGACGCGTCCGACGCGAACATCTCCCTGGCCGACATGATCGTGCTCGGTGGCGGCGTCGGCGTGGAGATGGCCGCCGAGGCCGCCGGCCACGACGTCACCGTCCCGTTCACCCCGGGCCGTACCGACGCCTCCCAGGAGATGACCGAGGTCGACACGTTCGCCTACCTCGAGCCCCGGCACGACGCCTTCCGCAACTACCTGCAGAAGGCCGAGGGCATCCCCTCCGAGCACCTGATGGTCGACCGGGCGTTCATGCTCAACCTCACCGCGCCGGAGATGACGGCGCTGCTGGGTGGCATGCGCGCCATCGGCGCGAACGCCGGTGACGACAACACCGACGGGATCCTCACCGACCGCCCGGGCGCGCTGACGAACGACTTCTTCGTCAACCTCGTCGACATGGGCACCGTCTGGGAGCCCGTCGGTGAGGGCGAGGAGCGCTTCCAGGGCAAGGACCGGGCGACGGGCGAGCCGAAGTGGACCGCCACGCGCGCGGACCTCGTCTTCGGTCACCACGCCCAGCTGCGGGCGATCGTCGAGGAGTACGCGGCCGCCGGCGGCGAGCAGCGCATGGTCGACCGCTTCGTCGACGCCTTCGTGAAGGTCATGGAGAACGACCGCTTCGACCTCCACCGCTGACGGCGCCGGCAGCGCCAGGGTGAGGGGCCGTCCCGCTCGGGGCGGCCCCTCACGCGTCCGGCGTCACGAGCCAGCCCGGGTGACGCGCGGCGACGGCGTCGTGTCACCCCGCGACATCACCGAGGACGAACACGGCGCCCGCCAGCGCGACCAGCGCCACCACGGCGTAGGCGAGCGAGCCCAGGGCGACCGGGCGCCAGCCCAGCCGCCGCAGCCGCTCGAGGCGCACCTGGGTGCCCAGGGCGAACAGCGCGAGCGCGAAGCAGACCCGCTCGGCGACCCCGAGGCCGCTCAGCGCCGCCGCCGGGAGCACGTCGAGGCTGCGCACGACCACGGCGCCGAGG
>SKLC01000149.1 GCA_007123425.1 Nitriliruptoraceae bacterium | reverse complement strand
CGGGAGGGCGACCTCGCGGCGGCCCGGGTGCGCACGCACGGCGAGCGGCTGGCCCACGCGTACGGCACGGCCTCGCTCTACGTCCGCTACAACACCGGCCGCGAGGTGGCCGACAACGGGGCCCGCCTCGCCCGCGCACTCGCGCGCGCCGTCGCCGCCTGGCCCACCGAGGTGCGCCGGATCGTGCTCGTGGGTCACTCGATGGGCGGGCTGGTCGCCAGGGCCGCCTGCCATGCCGCCCTCGACGCCGAGCACGAGTGGATCCACCGGGCCACCGACGTGGTCTACCTCGGCACCCCGCACCTGGGCGCCCCGCTCGCCCGCGGCGTGCACGTCGCGGCCGGGATGCTGGCCCGCGCGCCCGAGACCCGGGGGGTGACGCGCCTGCTCGACCACCGCAGCCCCGGCGTGTGCGATCTCACCACCGGGCAGCTGCCCGCAGCCACGCGGCCACTGCCCGACGCCATCCGGCATCGCCTGCTGGCCGCCACGCTCACCCGTGATCCCCGCCACCCGCTCGGGCGCGCCCTGGGGGATCTGATGGTGCACCCCGCCAGCGGCTCCGGGCGCTCACGCCGACGCGACGCGGGACTCGGCGAGGACGTGGTCGTCCAGGGCGGGATCGACCACTTCGACCTGCTCTCGGACCCGCGTGTGGGCGACCAGCTGGTCGACTGGCTGTCCGCGGACGCATCGAGCCAGCCCGCGCCGGCCACCGGCTGACGCCTCGACCTCGCGCTCCGAGGCGCGGGGCGCTGGCGAGCACGGGCGGCGCCACGGGCGGGTGGCCGAGCGCACAGTGCCTCCGCCACGGGCTCAGGCGGCGGGCCGGACCTCGAGATGGAGGTGGGGCCAGGCGTCGGGCGCGGTCTCCCGGTCGACCTGGCTGCGGAACGGCAGCTGGCGCGCACCGTTGGCGATGACCGATGTGCCGGCCTCGACCTCATCGCCGACCTCGACCTGCAGGCCCTCCATGTGGAGCAGCACCACGTGCAGGTCCGCTCGCCCCTCGGGCTCGATCGTGACCAGCTTGTCCGCGTGACGCCCGTACAGCGTGTAGTTGGTCGCCTCGACGACCTCACCGCTGACCGGCGCGAGGACCGGCTCCTCGTCGACGAGCACGATGTCCACGGCCGAGGACCGGTGCGATCCGCGCCCTCGCGAGGGGAGGATGGTCGCGCGGTCGCCAACGGGCTCGAGGGGCAGCGACCCGGGGGTGTTGGCCTCGTGGAAGCCCGCGACCACAAGATCGTCCGCTGGGCGGAACAGCTCCAGGCCGTCGACGTGCGCCAGCAGGTCGGTGCCCGTCACGGGGCGCGCAGGCTCGGCCGCGTCCGGTGCTGCCGAGGCCTCGGCGGCAGCGACGGCCCTCGAGAGGTCGGTGGGCGGGTCGATGGGAGCAGCCTGCGAGCTGCCGGCGCCGGTACCGAGCAGCGCCAGGGCGACCAGCAGGCCGACGAGGAGGGATGCCAGCGCGGGAGCCTGGCCGATGACGCCCAGGGGGCGTCGCACCGTGCGATCGGGCATGGGTGACCTCGAGGGAGTGTGCGCACGCGTGGACACGAACCAGGCGTGCGGCGGGAACCAGAGCCGCGCCTGCGAGACCCCAGGCGCACCGCGCGAAACGGTATCCCGCCTTCGCAGATGCGCGACCCGGTCACCCGGGGGCGCGCAGACGGCGCTCGCCAGCGGCGTCGGGGAATACGACCTCAGGCCGTCAGGGTCCGGCGGGCCAACGCCAGGCGATGCTCCTCGAGCTGCTCGAGCTGGCGCTGGCCGCGTGCCTCGAGCTCGGCGAGCTCGATGCCCTCGAGCTGCTCGCCCATCCGGTCGGCGACCGCAAGCGAGCGCCACAGCCGTGTCCGGCCCCAGATGCCGACCGACAGCGTCTCGAGGTCGAGCAGGAGCGAGAGCTCGGGCGGCACGCCACCGCGGACGAGCTTGGCGCGCGCCAGCGACTCGCCCAGGTCGGCGGCCAGCTGCTTGAGCCGCTGGTGCTCCACCCCGAGGAGCCTCGCGATCCGCTCGAGCAGCTCGAAGTCCTCCTCGAGCTCTGCCCGCAGCTGGCGCAGGAACGACGACAGCTGCGGGTCCTGGCCATGCTCCAGCATGTCATCGATGAGCTCGATCGCCGTGGTCGCGCCGGCGAAGTGGTCGTTGAGATAGATCTCGATGGTCTTGCGCTCGCCCGGTTCCGACATGCGTCGCTCCTGCTCGCCACGCCACAGTCTGCCGGAGCGCGGACCCGACCACGGGTGTGCGAACGGACGCGTGGCACCTCAGCCCGCCGGCTCGTCTGCCAGGACCGGCGGCGTGCGGCGGCCGACGCTGCACGGGTGGGCCAGCGCCGGGCGGGATCGCGCGGGATCGACTCAGAACTTGTCGGTCGGGATGTAGCCGCCGAACTCGTGACGCAGCACGTCGCAGACCTCCTGGAGCGTGGCGCGGCGGCGCAGCGCCTCGCGCATCGGTGGCAGCAGGTTGGCGTCCCCCGCCGCGGCCTTGGCCACCTCGGCGAGCGCGTCGTCGACGCCAGCCTGGTCGCGATCGCGCTTGACCTGCTCGATCCGCGCGATCTGGTTGTTGCGGATCGCCTCGTCGATGCGCTGCAGCTCGGGCTGGACCTCCTCGTCCATGAGGTAGTCGTTGACGCCGACGACGATCTGCTCGTGGGCGTCGATGCGCTTGGCGAGGTCGTAGGCCGCCCGCTCGATCTCGGTCTTCTGGTAGCCCTCCTCGATGGCCCGCACGGCGCCGCCCATGTCGTCGATGCGCTGGATGTAGTCGCGCGCCTGCTCCTCGATCTCGTCGGTCATCGACTCGACGAGGTAGGAGCCGGCGAGCGGGTCGACGCTGGCGGGCACGTCGGACTCGTGGGCGATGACCTGCTGGGTGCGCAGCGCGAGCCGGGCGCTCTTCTCGGTGGGCAGGGCCAGCGCCTCGTCGTAGGAGTTGGTGTGCAGCGACTGGGTGCCGCCCAGGGTGGCCGCCAGCGCCTGGATGGTCACGCGCGCGAGGTTGACCTCGGGCTGCTGGGCGGTGAGCTGCACCCCGGCCGTCTGGGTGTGGAAGCGCAGCATCAGCGACTTCTCGTTCTGGGCCCCGAACCGCTCGCGCATGATGTGGGCCCACAGCCGGCGCGCGGCGCGGAACTTGGCGACCTCCTCGAGCAGCGTCGAGCGCGCGACGAAGAAGAAGCTCAGCCGCGGCGCGAAGGTGTCGACGTCGAGCCCGGCGTCGAGCGCGGCCTGCACGTAGGCGATGCCGTCGGCCAGGGTGAAGGCGATCTCCTGCACCGGCGTCGCCCCGGCCTCGCCCATGTGGTAGCCGGAGATCGAGATCGTGTTGAACCGCGGCAGCGTCGTCGCGCAGTAGCCGAAGGTGTCGGCGATGATCCGCAAGGACGGCGCCGGCGGGTAGATGTAGGTGCCGCGGGCGATGTACTCCTTGAGCACGTCGTTCTGGATCGTGCCGCGCAGCCTGTCCGCGTCGACACCCTGCTCCTCGCCCACGATCTGGTACATCAGCAGCAGCAGGCTCGCCGGAGCGTTGATGGTCATCGACGTCGACACCTGATCCAGCGGGATCTGGTCGAAGAGCAGCTTCATGTCCTCGACCGTGTCGATGGCCACGCCGACCTTGCCGACCTCGCCGTCGGCGATGTCGGCCGAGGAGTCGTAGCCCATCTGGGTGGGCAGGTCGAAGGCGACCGACAGGCCCGTGGTCCCCTGGTCGAGCAGGTAGCGGTAGCGGCGGTTGGACTCCTCCGCGGTGGCCATGCCGGCGTACTGGCGCATGGTCCACAGCCGACCCCGGTACATGTTGGGGTACACGCCCCGGGTGTAGGGGTAGGCGCCGGGCTCACCGAGCTGGGTCTCGGGGTCGAAGCCCTCGAGGTGCTCGGGCCCGTAGAGGGGCTCGATGGGGAAGCCGCTCACGGTGCGGGGGTCGTCGCTGCTCATCGTCGTCGCCTTCTGTGGGCCGTCGGCATCTCGCAGGCTACGCGTGTCCGGTGCTCGGCACCGACTCGGCGCCCGGCGTGAGGCCCCGGACGCGCAGGAGCGCCAAGGCGAGGCGGGGATCAGGCGCCGGTCTCGTCGTCGCTGCCCAGGGTGGAGGGCGCACCGGGCTCGACCGCCGGCAGCACGGAGAAGGAGCCGTTGGACTCGAGCATGATCACCTCGACGTCGTCGAGGGACCCGAAGCCCTCCTGGCGCGCGGCGGTGCGCAGGTCGTCGAGCCGCAGCCCCTTGCGACGCAGCACGGTGTCGAAGGTCTCGCCCGAGCGGTAGAGCACCGCCGGCGGGGAGGTGACGTAGGCGCGGAGCCCGGGCGAGCGGCCCCAGATCCAGGCCACGATGCGCTGCAGGGCCACCAGGGCACCGAACGCGGCGACCACCTCGATGAGCGCGACCTCGCGGGCGGTGAGCACACGCCCGAAGGCCGAGCCGATCGTGACGGTGATGATGAAGTCCACGGAGCTCATCTGCGCCAGGGTGCGCTGTCCTGCGGCGCGCAGCAGCACCAGCAGCGTGACGTAGCCCGTCAGCGCGATGAACAGCACGCGCCAGACGGCCTCCCAGTCGTTGAAGAAGAACGTCACGTCCGCGACCACTGCTGCCTCCGGTGCCGGCATGGGCTGCCACCTTGCGCGCTCGCACGGCGCAGCGCCAGGGCCGCGCACGCCCGGGCGTCCGGGGCCACGGGGGTGCAGGCGCGCTCGCGGCACGCCCGCTGCCGCACGCGTGCCACCCGCTGCAACGCCCCCAGGGGCCCACAGACGAGGTCCGCCCGCCATCGTCGGCGGGCGGGCCTGCGAGCGTCGTGGCGCGAAGCTAGGCGGTCTTGCGGTTGCGGAACTTCGCCTTGCGGTAGTCCTTGTTCATCATCGCGATGAAGTCGATCGAGATGTCCTTGGGGCAGGCGGCCTCGCACTCCCGCATGTTGGTGCAGGAGCCGAAGTGCTCCTCCATGACCTCGACCATGTTCTCCGCGCGCTCGTAGCGCTCGGGCTCGCCCTGCGGCAGGACGTTGAGGTGCTGCATCTTCGCCGAGGTGAACAGCTGGGCCGCGCCGTTGGGGCACGCGGCCACGCACGCGCCACAGGCGATGCAGGCTGCGGCGTCCATCGACAGGTCCGCGGTCTCCTTGGCGACCGGCTGCGCGTTGGCGTCGGGTGCCGAGCCCGTGTCGATGGAGACGTAGCCCCCGGCCTCGATGATCCGGTCGAACGCCGAGCGGTCGACGACCAGGTCCTTGATCAGCGGGAAGCCCGCGGCGCGCCATGGCTCGATGACGATCTCGTCGCCGTCGGCGAACGAGCGCATGTGGAGCTGGCAGGTGGCGGTGTTCTCCGGGCCGTGGGCCTGCCCGTTGATCATCAGCCCGCAGGTGCCGCAGATGCCCTCGCGACAGTCGTGAGCGAACTCGATCGGCTCCTCGCCCTCGTTGATGAGCTCCTCGTTGACGACGTCGAGCATCTCGAGGAACGACGAGTCCTCGCTGATGTCGGTCGCCTGATAGGTCTCGAAGCGGCCCGGCGCGTCGGGTCCGGCCTGTCGCCAGACGCGAAGGGTGAGGTTCACTTGTAGCTCCTCTGCGTGGGCTCCACGTACTTGAACTCCAACGGCTCCTTGTGGAGCTCGGGCGAGCTTGGCGAGCCGGTCCACTCCCAGGCGGCGACGTAGGAGAAGTTCTCGTCGTCGCGCTTGGCCTCGCCCTCCTCGGTCTGGTGCTCCTCGCGGAAGTGGCCGCCGCACGACTCCTCCCGGTGGAGGGCGTCGCG
>SKLC01000220.1 GCA_007123425.1 Nitriliruptoraceae bacterium | reverse complement strand
TGGCCGATCGTCCCTGCCGCTCACCGCCGCCCCTGCCTGCTCGCCCCGCTCGCGCCCGCGCGCGCCGCCAGCCTCCTGCGCCACGCTCGCGGCGGGTGAGGATCGTCTCCCAGGGCCACGGGGTCAACCCGGGTGCGGCTCGGTGCGCGCACACCGGAACCCGGCCAGTGACGATCGAGGCCGAGTCCCGGCGCGCGGTGTCGTACCCTCGTCGACGGCCGGGCGTGACCGAGACGAGGAAGCGACGTGGTGCTCGAGCGCATCGACTCGCCGGCGGCGCTGCGGCGCCTGCCGGCCGGGGAGCTCGACGGGCTGGCGGCGGACATCCGCCAGGCGATCCTGGAGGCGGTCGCGCGCACCGGCGGGCACCTGGGCTCCAACCTCGGCGTGGTCGAGCTCACCCTCGCGCTGCACCGGGCCTTCGACAGCCCGCGCGACGTCCTGCTGTGGGACACGGGGCATCAGGCGTACGTGCACAAGATGCTGACCGGCCGCAGCGGTCGCTTCGACACCCTGCGCCAGGCAGGCGGCCTGTCGGGCTACCCGGCCCGCGACGAGTCGCCGCACGACGTGATCGAGAACTCCCATGCGTCCACGGCGCTGTCGTGGGCGTTCGGCCTCGCCTGCGGGCAGGCCCGGCTGCCGGTCGACGAGCGCCGCCGCGTCGTGGCCGTGGTCGGGGACGGGGCGATGACCGGCGGGATGGCCTACGAGGCCCTGAACAACCTCGGCCACCATCAGCTGCCCGCGGTGATCGTGCTCAACGACAACGGGCGCTCCTACGCGGAGACGGTCGGCCGGCTGTCCGACCGCATCGCCGATCTGCGCTCCGACCCCCGCTACCGCACGCTGCGCGACCGGGTCGACCGCGCCCTGACCGCGCTGCCGCTCGCCAAGCGGATCACCGGGGCGGGCCTCAAGGGGCTCAAGGCCGCGGTCTCCGAGGCGCCGGCGCTGCAGTCGTTCGTCGAGGCGCTGGGCATCCGCTACGTCGGGCCCTTCGACGGCCACGACGTGGAGCGTCTCGAGCACGCCCTGCACGCCGTCGCGGAGCACCTCGACGGGCCGGTCCTGGTGCACGTGCTCACCCAGAAGGGCAAGGGCTACGCGCCGGCCGAGACCGATCCCGAGATGAAGCTGCACGACACCTCGGCGTTCGATCTGGCCACGGGCCCGTCGAAGCAGGGCAAGCCCGCCACCTGGACGCACGTGTTCAGCGAGGCGCTGGTCGAGCTCGCCGACGAGCGCGACGACGTCGTGGCGCTCACCGCGGCGATGCCCGGGTCGACCGGGCTGCTGCCGCTGGCCGAGCGGCATCCCGGGCGGGTGGTCGACGTCGGCATCGCCGAGCAGCACGCGGTCACGTCCGCCGCCGGCATGGCCTGCGGTGGCCAGCTGCCGGTCGTCGCCGTCTACTCGACGTTCTTCTCCCGTGCCTTCGACCAGGCCAACCTCGACGTCGGGCTGCACGACGAGCACGTGATCTATGCCTTCGATCGGGCCGGGATCACCGGGCCGGACGGGGCGAGCCACCACGGCGTGCTCGACATGGCGCTGTGCCTGCGGGTGCCGTCGATGACGGTGCTCGCCCCGTCGCACGGCGAGGACCTCGCGGCCCTGCTGCGCACCGCGACCGAGCTCAGCGGGCCGGTCTCCCTGCGCTACCCGAAGGGCCGGGTGGTCACCGCCGCGGACCTCGGGCTCGAGGGGCGCGCCGAGGGGCTGGCCTCGCGGCAGGTCCGCGACGGTGGCGACGTCAGCGTGCTGGCCGTGGGGGACCGCCTCGCGGCCGCCCTGGAGGCGGCCGAGCTGCTGGCCGAGGACGGCATCGCGGCGGCGGTCTGGGACGTGCGCTGCGTGCGGCCCACCGACCCGCGGATGCTCGACGCGGTGGCCGAGGCGCCGCTGGTGGTCACGGTGGAGAACGGCATGGTCTCGGCCGGGTCCGGCGCCTACCTCGCCGACCGGCTCGTCGAGCGCGCCGGGGTGCGCCATGCGCCACCCGTGCTGCGGCTGGGCACCCCCGACGCCTACCTGCCCCACGGCACCCCGGACCGCATCCTGACCGAGCTCGGCCTCGACGGCCCCGGCATCGCCGCGGCCACCCGCAAGGCGCTGGCCGACGAGCGGTGAGCAGCACCCCGGGCGATGTGGACTTGACGCCCGGGCGAACCATCGGTGAACATCGCGTGCGGGCCGTCGACGGACGGTCCACCCCACGAGAGCAGCGGGGGCCTCGCCAACCCGTCGTCGGGCGTGGTGGGGGCTCCCCGGGCATGGAGCGACGACGTGCTGCACGAGCAGGCTCGCGAGATGATCGGACAGCCCCGGCTGCCCGACGTGCTCGTGGTCGTCGTGTAGCGCGTGCTCGCGAAGAGCACGCGCGAACCTCCCGGAACGGGAGGTTCGCTTTCGTCGGGGCCGACAACGCACCCAGGCCGGGGCCGCACGGCTGACCGGCCGCAGGAGGCAGCGATGCAGATCACGGGCGCACAGGCGGTCATGAAGAGCCTGGAGGCACTCGGTGTCGACGTCGTGTTCGGCTATCCCGGTGGGGCGATCCTGCCGGCCTACGACCCGCTGATCGAGGCAGGCCTCGAGCACGTGCTGGTCCGCCACGAGCAGGGCGCGATCCACATGGCCGAGGGCTACGCCCAGGCCACGGGCAGGGTCGGGGTCTGCATCGTCACCTCGGGCCCGGCGGCCACCAACCTCGTCACCGGGCTCACCGACGCGCTGATGGACTCGGTGCCGATCCTGGCGATCACCGGGCAGGTGGCCTCGACCGCGATCGGCTCCGACGCGTTCCAGGAGGCCGACGTGACCGGCATCACGATGCCGGTCACCAAGCACAACGAGCTGGTCGGCTCCGCCGAGCGCATCGCCGGGGCGATCCGCGAGGCCTTCCACGTCGCCCATTCCGGGCGCCCCGGTCCGGTGCTGGTCGACATCCCCAAGGACGTGCTGAACCAGACGATCGAGTGGGAGTGGACCGACCGGGTCGACCTGCCGGGCTACCGCCCCACCGTGCGCGGCCACGGCAAGATGATCCGCGACGCCCTCGAGCTGATCGCCGAGGCCCGGCGTCCCGTCATCTACGCCGGTGGCGGGCTGGTGCGCGCGGGCGCGGGCGAGGAGCTCTACGAGCTCGCGACCAGCCTGCAGCTGCCGGTGGTCACCACGCTGATGGCCCGGGGGGTGTTCCCCGACACCCACGAGCTCACCGTCGGCATGCCGGGGATGCACGGCCACTACGCCGCCGTGCGCGCGTTCCAGGAGACCGATCTGCTGATCACCCTGGGCGCCCGGTTCGACGACCGGGTCACCGGCAAGCTCGACGACTTCGCGCCTCACGCGAAGGTGATCCATGTCGACGTGGACCCGGCCGAGATCGGCAAGAACCGGGCCGCGGACGTGCCCATCGTCGGCGACGTCAAGGTCGTGCTCTCCCAGATGCTGAAGATCCTGCGGGACAAGCTCGGCGGCGACGAGCGCGACGCGCTGGTGCCCGAGACCACCGAGTGGCGCGCCCACCTCGACGAGCTCAAGCGCGACCACCCGCTGCAGGTCGACCAGCCCGAGAGCGGCGTGGTCAAGCCCCAGACGGCGATCAGGGCGATCCACGCGACCTGGGGCGACGACGCCGTCTACGTCGCCGGCGTCGGCCAGCACCAGATGTGGGCCAGCCAGCTCATCCCCTACACCCGCGGCCGCCAGTGGATCAACTCCGGCGGCCTGGGCACCATGGGCTTCGCCGTCCCCGCGGCGATGGGCGCCAAGGTCGGCGTGGGCCGCGACACCCCGGTCGTCGCGATCGACGGCGACGGCTGCTTCCAGATGACCTTCCAGGAGATCGCCAGCGCCGTCCAGCACGACATCCCGGTGGTCTTCTGCGTGATCAACAACGGCTTCCTCGGGATGGTGCGCCAGTGGCAGCACCTGTTCTACGCCGACCGGCTCTCGCAGGTCGCCCTGCCGCAGGACTGCCCGGACCTGATGAAGCTCGCCGACGCCTATGGGATCCCCGGCTTCCGGGTCCAGACGGTGGACGAGCTCGACACCACCCTCGCCAAGGCGAAGGAGATCACCGATCAGCCGGTGCTCGTCGAGGTGCGGGTCGACCCCGACGAGATGGTGTTCCCGATGGTGCCGGCGGGCGCGAGCAACGACGACATCCTCGAGTCACCACAGGAGTGGGCCGCGCGACTGGCCGCGCAGGCCCCGGCCCCCGACCCGGAGCAGCCGGCCTGACCTCTGGCGGCCGGCCCGCCCAGCAGGCGGCATCGACCTCACGACCCGGGCGCGCGCCCGCTCACCCCCGGCCTAGCGGGGCGAAGGAGATCACCGTGCACGATCGACACGTCCTCTCGGTCCTCGTGGAGAACAAGCCCGGCGTGCTCTCGCGGGTGTCGGGCATGTTCGCCCGACGTGGCTACAACATCCACTCGCTGGCCGTCGGCCCCACCGAGACCGACGCCATCTCGCGCCTGACCGTGGTGGTGGGCGCCGAGGCGGTCCAGCTCGAGCAGATCACCAAGCAGCTCAACAAGCTGGTGAACGTGCTCAAGATCCAGGAGCTCGAGCAGGGCGACACCGTGGAGCGTGAGCTGCTGCTGCTCAAGGTCGGCGCCGACTCGGCCACCCGCAGCCAGGTCATCGAGCTCGCCGACGTCTTCCGCGCCAAGATCGTCGACGTCGACCACGACTCGATCACGATCGAGGCGGCCGGCAGCCCCGACAAGCTCGAGGCGATGGTGGAGCTGGTGTCGCCCTACGGCATCCGCGAGATGGTCCGGTCGGGCACGATCGCGCTCGGCCGCGGGGCGCGGTCGATCACCGACGGCTCCAAGCTCCGGATGCAGCGCGTCGTCTGACCGGCTGCGCGCTCCCCCCACCATCCCCGAGATCACGCGAGGACGCCGCCGTGGAGATCGCCGCCGCCACCCCGCCCCAGCGCCTGCTGCTCGGCCCCGGACCGAGCCCCGTGCACCCACGGGTCCTCGAGGCGCAGGCGCGCGGGATGGTGGGCCACCTCGACCCCTGGTTCCTCGGGGTCGCCGACGAGATCGCGCAGATGCTGCGTGCGGTGCTGCGGACCGACAACGCGCTGACCTACGCCGTCTCGGGCACCGGCTCGGCGGGCATGGAGACCGCCGTGGTCAACGTCGTCGAGCCCGGCGACACGGTGATCGTCGGCGTCAACGGGGTCTTCGGCGGCAGGATCGCCGACACGGCCCGGCGCGCGGGCGCCGATGTCGTCGCCATCGAGGAGGAGTGGGGCCGGATCATCCCGCCCGAGCGGGTGGAGACCGCGCTGCGCGCCCACCCCGAGGCGAAGCTGGTGGCCGTCGTCCACGCCGAGACCTCCGCCGGCGCCTGGCAGCCGCTGGAGGCGATCGCCCGGCTGGTGCGCGAGACCGACGCGCTGCTGCTCGTCGACGCCGTGACCTCGCTGGGTGGCGTGCCGCTGGAGACCGACGCCTGGGGCCTGGACGTCGTCTACGCCGGCACGCAGAAGTGCCTCTCGGTCCCGCCCGGTCTCGCGCCGATCACCTTCTCGCCGAAGGCGGAGGCGGTCATCGAGCGCAGGACCGCCACGGTGCGCTCCTGGTACCTGGACGTCGCCGCGGTGCGGCGCTGGTGGGGCAGCGAGCGCGCCTATCACCACACCGCGCCGATCAGCTCGCTGCTGGGGCTGCACGAGGGGCTGCGGCTGGTGCTCGAGGAGGGGCTCGAGCGGCGGTGGGCGCGGCATGCCGAGGTCGGGCGCCTCTTCCAGGAGCACATGACCGACCGCGACGCGACGCTGCTGGC
>SKLC01000293.1 GCA_007123425.1 Nitriliruptoraceae bacterium | reverse complement strand
GGCCCTGCTGGTCGTGCCCGCGGACCTGCCCTGCCTGCGCGCCGAGGACGTCACGGCGGTGATGGACCGTCCGGAGGCGGTGGTGGTCGCGCCGACACGCGACGGCGGCACCGGGGCGCTGCTGCGACGACCCCCGACGGTGATCCGCACCGCCTACGGGCCCGGGTCCGCCGAGGCGCATCTGCGCCTGGCGGCGGATGCGGGCGTCGAGGCCCACCGGGTCCACCGCCCCGGCTTCGCCCACGACGTGGACACCCTCGCCGACCTCGACGATCTGCCCGGGGTCGGGCCCCGGACGGCGTCGATGATCGACGCCCTCGAGCTGCGGCGCCGCCTGGCCGGCTGAGCCCGGCCCTACCGCCTGCGCTCGCCGTCCGCCTCGTCGGCCCGGGCCCGACGCCGGTGTCGTCCGCCCTGCCAGGCCAGCAGGCCGCCGACGGCCGCGCCCATCACGAACGAGATCAGCAGCAGCACGATCAGGGGCACGCCACCCTCGCGCGTGTCGCCGGGGCCCTCGGTGACCCGGGTCTCGCCGAACAGCCACGAGAAGTCGACCGGTTGGGCGTTGGAGGCGGCGAACACGCCGAACAGCACGATCAGCACGAGCACGACGATGCGACCGATCTGCTGGGTCACCGGCGTCCGGGCCCGCTCCTGCTCGCCCGCGGGCGTCCCTGGCTGTGGGGAGCCGGACGGCGTCGAACGGGCGTCAGGAGCGTCGCGCCCGCGCGTCGGGCGGTCGCGCCCCGGGTCGTGGTCCCCCGGCCGGTCAGCCTGCTCGTCCATCCCGCTCCCCCAATCGTCGGTGCCTGCTCGCGTGGGCGGCGACGGCTGCCCGCTCGTGGGTGCCGTGCCGTTCGACGCACCCGTGCGAGCCCCGCCGAGGCCCCGGGCGTGGGGACAGCATGCCCCACGCGGCTATCCTGCGCACGCCCATCGAAGGTACGAGGAGTCAGGGATGCCGCAGGGCACCGTCAAGCACTTCGACGCGGAGACCGGGACCGGGTCGCTCGTCCAGGACGACCTCGTCGAGCGCGGCATCGACCGTGAGGCCTTCGCGGCCTCCGGCCTCATGGAGCTCCGGGTGGGGCAACGGGTGCGGTTCGAGCTCGAGGAGGACGGCGAGGACGCCCGCGTGGCCCAGCTCAACATCATCAGCCTGTAGCACCGGGGTCGCCTGCCGGCCCGAGCCCCTGACGCGGGGCCGGCGGCGCCCGGCCGGGCGGGCCGCGTCAGGTGTGGGCCGGCAGCTCGTCGAGCACCACGGCCGTGCGCGCGAACAGGCCGCGACCGTGCTCGAAGCCGTTCTGCTCCGACCACAGCCGGGTCTCCTCCAGGACCTCCCGCAGACGGGTGGTGGCCTCGGTCGCCTCGCTGCCGTACTCGGCGAGCGCCGCGCTGGCGACCTTGTCCGGATCGGCCTCCATCAGCTCGCGCACGATGCTCTCGGGGTCCTCCTCCTCGCGCCAGGCCAGCGCACAGGCGGCCGTGAAGGCCGGGCCGTCGAACTCCCCCTCGGAGGCGATGACCGCGAGGTGCATCAGCGCCTTCGCCGACAGGCGGTCGCTGTCGGCGACGGCAGCGACCAGGGGCGCGAACTCCCCCAGCTCCTCCTCGCCGACCCGCGGCGCGTGCAGCCGGACGTACTTGGCGCGCACGGGCAGGTTCTGGTGAACCTCCAGGTCGGCGGGCGGCTCTCCCTCGTCGAGCCACTCACGCAGCGGCCGGGTGGCCGCCCAGTAGGCAGCGGCGTCCTGGGACTCGCGCGTCGACGCCGGCGCGGCCACGGCCTTGGCGGGGTCGACCGAGAAGGACACCAGGCCCGCGCCCAGCTCCGTGACGCGTCGCTCCGCCTCCTCGAGCGAGAGCCAGGCCGACACGCGCTTGCCGTGGCCGAAGGTGCCCGGCGCCGCCTGGTCGAGCTCGCCGGGCGCCCCCAGCCGATCGCTCAGGTCCACGCGGGTGCGCAGGCCCTCCTCCTCGATCAGCGGCAGCCGACGCGGCGGGGTGCAGTGGTAGACGGTCACGCGGGGCACAACAGGTCCTTGCTGCCGGGCGACGACGGGCGAACGGGCCCGGGGAGCCTACCGGCCCGGGCCTCGCGACTCCCTCACGCGGGCGGCGTGCCGGGGGCCGGGACGAACCCGAGGTCGGCGACGGCAGGGTCGTCGGCATCGGCCTGCTCGATGTCCTCGCGTCGGATGCCCAGCAGGAACAGGATCGCATCGAGGAACGGCACGGAGACGGCGGTGTCCGCGGCCTCGCGGACGACGGGCTTGGCGTTGAACGCGATGCCCAGGCCGGCGGTGGCGAGCATGTCGAGGTCGTTGGCCCCGTCGCCCACGGCCACGGTCTGCTCGAGCGGGATGTGCTCCGCCGCGGCGATCTCGCGCAGCATGCGGGCCTTGCCGGGACGGTCGATCACCTCGCCCAGCAGCCGCCCGGTGAGCACGCCGTCGACGACCTCGAGCCGATTCGCAGCGGCATGGTCGATCCCCAGGTCGGCGGCGAGCCGGTCGGTGATGTGGGTGAAGCCTCCGGAGACGATCGCGACCGTGTAGCCCAGGCGCTTGAGCGTGCGAACGAACGTGCGCGCCCCCGGGGTGAGGCGCACCTTGTCGGCCACCCGGTCGAGGACGCCGTCGGACAGGCCGGCGAGCAGAGCCGTGCGCTCCCGCAGCGAGGCCTCGAAGTCCAGCTCGCCGGCCATCGCGCGCGTCGTGATGCGCTCGACCTCCTCGCCGCAGCCCGCCTCCCGAGCCAGCAGCTCGATCACCTCGTCCTGGATGAGCGTCGAGTCGACGTCCATGACGACCAGACGCTTCGCGCGCCGCTCGAGGCTCTCGCGCTGCACGGCCACGTCCACGGCATGCGACTTGGCGGCGGCCACCAGCTCGGCGCGCATCCGGTCGATGTCGCCACCCAGGGTGACGAACTCGTAGGAGACCACCGGATAGCGGGACAGGCGCACGATGCGATCGATGTTGGCCCCGGACGTCGCGATCGCGCCGGTGACGTCGCGCAGCGCGGCGGGGGGCAGCACCTGGCCGATGACGGTCACGACACTGCGCGCGCCCACCGGTCGTGCCGTGTCGGCCTCGACCACCTCGAAGTCGAGCTGCAGTCCCTGCTCCCACCCGTGGAAGAGCAGCTCCTTGAGCACCTGATCGCCGTCGTCGACGCCGATCGCGAGGTCGAGGGTGAGCCGGTCGCGGACCACGACCTGCTCCATGTCGAACAGCTCGGCGCCGCTGTCCGCGAGCACGCCGAGCAGACCCGTGGTGATGCCCGGCCGGTCGCGCCCGGAGCATCGCACGAGGACGGTGCGTTGCAGGTCCTCCACGCCCGCGAGCCTACCCACGACGGGGATGGCGGCTGCCGCCGGCACGGGCCCGGGCCGGGACGCGGCCGCGACTACGCTCGGCGGCATGGTGACCGAGAATCCCGCCCTGCGCCGCCTCGGCGGCTACCCGCTCGCGCGACTGCAGGAGCTGGCCAACCGCCTGCGCGCCGAGGGCGTGCCCCTGGCCGACTTCGCCATCGGCGACCCCGACGAGCCCACGCCGGAGCCGATCCGCCGTGCCCTGGTGGACGCGGTCGGGCCGGTCAGCCGCTATCCCACCGCCGTCGGGCAGCGGGCGCTGCGCGAGGCGGTCGCCGGCTGGCTGGCTCGACGCCACGGTGTCGAGGTGGACCCCGAGATCCACGTGCTGCCGTCGGCGGGCAGCAAGGAGGCGATCTTCCACCTGCCGCTCGCCGTGCTCGATCCACACGGTCCCCGCCGCCACGTGCTGTGGGGCGAGCCCGGCTATCCGGTGTACGGCAGGGGCGCGCTGTTCGCCGGCGGCGAGTCGGACCCGGTGGCCCTCGGCGTCGAGTCGGGCTGGCGCCCGGAGCTCGACGCGCTGCCGGCCGACCGTCTGCGACGTGCCTGCATCGCCTGGGTCAACTACCCGCACAACCCCACGGGCGCGACCGCGGACCTCGACTGGTACCGCCGGCAGCTGGACGTCGCCCGTGAGCACGACCTGCTGCTGGCCTCCGACGAGTGCTACCAGGAGATCTGGTTCGACGAGCCCGCCCCCAGCGTGCTCGAGGCCGCCGGTGACGATCTCACCGGGGTGCTGGCGTTCGTGTCGCTGTCGAAGCGCTCGGGGATGACCGGCTACCGCTCGGGCGCGATCGTGGGCGATCCGGAGCTGATCGCCCGCCTGCGGGCGCTGCGCCCCAACGTCGGCACGGCCTCGCCCGACTTCGTCCAGGCGGCGGCGGTGGCCGCCTGGAGCGACCAGGGCCACGTCGACGAGCGGCGCGCGATCTTCGCCGAGAAGCGCCGGGTGGTGCTGGACTTCCTCGAGACGGCCGGCATCGAGGTGTCGGGATCGCAGGCGACCTTCTACGTGTGGTTCCGGGCCCCGGGCGGGGACGACGCCACCTACGCCGAGGCGCTGCTCGACGAGCGCATCGTGGCCACGCCCGGGCGAGCCTTCGGGCCGGCCGGGCAGGGCTGGCTGCGGCTGGCCCTGGTGCCCACCGTCGAGGGCTGCCACGACGCGGTGGCCCGCTGGGGCGCGGCGCTGCAGGCGGGACGCCTGCCGACCTGACGACGCCTCGGGTTACCAGGCTCGGCGTGCCCGCGGGCCCGGGCCCGCCCACGGCGACCTCCCTGCAATGCGCTCCGGGATGCAAGCGCGGGGCTGTGGTCGCGGGCACAGGCCTGGCTCCTCGGCCGTGGTCCAACGGCCGCGACGGGCGCTCGAGGGTGACGACGGGACCTGCTCGACTCGGCGGGTCGAGCGCGAGGTGGAGCATGGGCGAGCAGACACGGCTCGAACGGACCTCGCAGGTCATCCGCGGGGAGCGCTCCGAGCTGCGCGTGGACGACGGCAGGCTCACGCTCACCAAGGACGCCACGACCCAGGCCCGGCCCACCAACGTCACGGTCCCGATCGACCGGGTGCGCGGCGTGACCCTGCAGCGGCCCGGCCCGGGACGCCGTGGCTGGCTCCATCTCAGCGTCGTCGACGGCACCCCGGCTCCCGTCTCGGAGCTCGCGGCCACCAGCGACCCCTACACGCTGCCGCTGCGCTCCCGGCACCTGGGGCCAGCCCGACGGCTGACCCGCGCGATCACCGACCACGTGCGGCGCCGAGGGCTGCCGCACGAGGTCGACGTGCCTGCGCAAGCCTCCTCGGGCGTGGTCCTCACGACCGCCGAGCCGTCACGTGCCACGGATGCCAGGCGCACCGCGTCGCCGCCTCGGAAGCCGGAGGTGGTCACGCCGCGCGGACCGGAGGAGAGCCCGCCTCGCGAGCCGGAGGAGGACGCGCCCGGGAGCGACCTCATCGCGAGGCTGCGGGACCTGGCCGACCTCCACCGTCAGGGGGCGCTCACCGACGCGGAGTTCCAGCAGGCCAAGCAGCAGATCCTCGGCGGCTAGCGCAAGGGCGCCGCGGTCACACCGGGGTGCGGGTTGCGCGTCGGGCCCACCGGCCGACGGCGAGCACGACGACGAGGGCGGCCAGCGCCAGCCCCACCGCCAACGGCACCTCGCCCGCCTCGGGGGCCCCCAGCCGGGGGTCGGAGATCTCCGCGCCCGGCCACGGCCACAGCACCCGCGTGGAGCCCGCCAGCAGCCCGATGAGCGCCGCCAGCACGAGGTCGTGGTGCTCGCGGAGCAGCCAGTTGAGCAGCGTCGAGAAGGCGGCGAGGCCGACCACGGCTCCCAGGACCAGCGTGCCGGCCGCGAGCAGGTCCACGTCGCGCACGGCATCCAGGGCGTGCTCGTACATGCCCAGCAGGACCAGCAGGAACGCGCCCGAGATCCCCGGCAGGATCAGCGCGC
>SKLC01000219.1 GCA_007123425.1 Nitriliruptoraceae bacterium | reverse complement strand
CGCGACGGTGGCGGCGGCCAGCCACGAGGGCCGCGGCGGCGCGGCGACCACCGCCATCAGCGCCCCGAGCGCCATGCCCGCCAGGCCCGCCAGCCGGCCGCGGAACCGGCTTCCGGCGAAGACCACCCCCAGGCCCGCGAGGAACACCGCCAGCCCGAGGCCGAGGCCTGCCGCCATGCACGCTGCTCCTTCTCGATGCATCGGCCACCTGCAGCCTACGGCGGTACTCGTGCACCGTGACTCATGCCCATATTCCACGTTGCGGAACACTGTTGCATTTGCGTCCGGGGGAGCTAGGCTCGAGTCGGCCGAGGCCCAGGAGTGAACACAGTGCCCAGCTACGACCTGTTGGTGAAGAACGTGCGGGTGGTCCTGCCGGACCGGGACACGGTCGAGGACGTCGACATCGGCGTGCGTGATGGAAAGGTGGCCGCGCTGCGGGCCGACCTGGATGCCGATGACGCCGAGCGCGTGGTCGACGGTGGCGGCAAGCTCGCCTTCCCAGGCGCGGTCGACGCACACCAGCACTGGGGCATCTACAACCCGCTCGACGTCGATACCGAGACCGAGAGCCGCGCAGCCGCCCAGGGCGGGGTGACCACCGGGCTGACCTACATCCGCACCGGGCAGTACTACCTGAACAAGGGCGGCCCCTACGCCGAGTTCTTCCCCGAGGTCCTCGAGCTCTCAGCGGGCCGCGCTCACGTCGACTATGGCTTCCACGTCGCGCCGATGCAGCGGTCCCACATCGACGAGATCGGGCACCTGATCGACGAGTTCGGGGTCTCCTCGTTCAAGATCTTCATGTTCTACGGGAGCCACGGGCTCCACGGGCGCTCGAGCGACCAGTCGTCGTTCTTGATGACGCCGCCCGGCGAGACCTACGACATCGCGCACTTCGAGTTCGTGATGCGCGGCCTGCAGCGCGCGAGGCAGGAGCGCCCCGCGCTCGCGGACCAGCTCTCGCTGTCGCTGCACTGTGAGACCGCGGAGATCATGGCGGCCTACACGCAGATGGTGGAGGAGCAGGGCACCTCGAAGGGCCTGCGCGCCTACCACGAGTCTCGCCCCCCGCACTCCGAGGGTCTGGCGATCACGATCGCTTCCTATCTCGCGCACGAGACCGCGCTGCCGACGATCAACCTCCTGCACCTCTCCTCGGCCAAGGCCCTCGAGGCCGCCATGACCATGGCGCGTGCGTTCCCGCACGTGGACTTCCGGCGGGAAGTCACCATCGGCCACCTGCTCACCGATGTCGACAGCGCTGGCATCGGTGCCAAGGTCAACCCGCCCATCCGTCCCCGCGAGGACGTCGAGGCGTTGTGGGAGCACCTGCTCTCGGGCGACGTGGACTGGGTGGTCAGCGACCATGCCTGCTGCAAGGCGGAGAAGAAGTTCGGCGAGGATCCCGATGACGTCTTCCTCGCGAAGTCGGGCTTCGGTGGAACCGAGTACCTGCTCCCCGGCCTGGTGGGTGAAGGCCGCAAGCGTGGCCTGCCGCTTCCGGCGATCGCGCGGCTGACCTCCTACAACCCGGCCCGTCGCTACGGCCTGAATGCCAAGGGGTCCCTCAGCGAGGGCTTCGACGCGGACATCGCGCTCGTCGACCCCGACCGCAGCTTCGTGGCCACGGCTGCCGACTCCGTGTCCACGCAGGAGTACTCCGCGCTCGAGGGCGCCGAGATCGGCTCGACGGTGACCGACGTCTTCCTCCGCGGCGAAGCCGTGTTCGAGAACGGCAACGTCGTGGGCCAGCCACGAGGCCGCTACCTGCGGCGCCCGTCGTCGTAGGTAGCACCCGCGCTCTGGGGGGCCGCTACCCCCGTCGGCCCCCCAGAGCGCCCCATGACGGACCGCTCACGCCCACCACCGCACGACGATGCCGCGGCGAGAACTCGCCGCGGCATCGTCGTGCGTGCTCGTAGATCAGGAGGGGCTGGCGAACGTCTCCCCGCGGAGTGGATGCTCACTGGGCCCGTCCTCGACCATGATCCGCGTGAGCCGCTCGAGCAGCTCGTCGCGCGCGGCCTCGAAGGCCGGGCGCTCGCCGGCGTCCGGCTCGAAGGCGTCGACGGCCCCCTCGGCCAGCACGCCTTCACGGACGAGCAGCGCCTCCAGCGCGCGGCAACGCGCTTGCACGACGTGCGCCTCGGCGGCCAGCTGCATGACCAGGCCGACGACGCGGTCGAGCTCAGGGTGACTGAAGTAGGTCCGGTCGGTCTCCATGCTGCTCACTCCGGCTTCTCGGCGGCGAGGACGGCCCACGGGAAGTGCCACTCGTCGCGCTCGGGTCGGTCCTCGATGTCGACGCCCCGGCCGCGCTCGTCGAACGGGAGCCAACGTGGATTGACCAGGCCCGCCTCCCGGCAGAATCCCTCCACGTCGGCGTCGAAGAGCATCGGGATGAACGGCTCGTTGTTGCGGTCTCCGTGCTCGTACACGGTGGCGTCCCGGAAGGCGTCACCGGTGACCGCGAACTCGAGGAATCGCACCACGCCACCGGGGCGCAGGATCCGCGCGGACTCCATGAGGACGTCCCGGACGGCCTCCGGGGGCATCTCGTGCAGCACCATGGTGCCGCTTACGACGTCCACACTGTCGCCGTCGAAGCCGGTGCTGCGCGCGTCGGCCTGACGGAAGTAGATGCGCTTGTCGAGCTGCTCGGCCTGCACGTGCGCGAGCTTCAGGCAGGGAGCTGAGAGGTCGAGCCCCCACACCTCGGCCTCGGGGAAGATGTCGGCGAAGGGACGGGTGCTCTTGCCGAATCCGCAGCCCACGTCGACGATCCGCTCGTGTGGCCCTGCGGGCACGGCCGTCTCGACCAGCAGGCGATGGAAGAGGTACTCGTCGTTCTCGCGGAGCATGACGACCTTGGCGCCCTCCTCGTAGACGAACGCGGAGGAGTCGTCGCTCCACACCCCGCCGGGCTGCACATGGATGTCGTAGGCGGTGTACCAGTCGGGCAGCTCGAGCTCCGGGTCGAGCTCGAGCCCACCCTTCGGGCTGTCGGGCAACTGCTCGATCTGTGCCCGAAGCTCCGGCCAGTGACGCTCAACGGCATCCGAGACCGCCCGCCACATCATCTTCTGCTGGCCGCGCTCCATCCACGAGAACCACGGGTAGAGCGGCAGGTCGTGCATGACCGGCATGGCCTGCTTCGGGTCGTCGACCTCGAGCCCCCGAGCGGCCGTCTCCGACTCGAACTCCCGTCGCAACGCGGGGTAGAGCGTGCCGGACCAGCGCTTGCGCAGTCCCAGGACGAAATCCAGCTGCGAACGGTCGTCGAGCGTCCGGATCGCATCGACCATCACGAGAACCCTTCGATCCTAGATTGGAACGCCGTTCCACAACCATAGCGCACGCGTGTCGCAGGTCAACGCCGAGCGTGTGTGCTGTCGGCCGGGCCTGCCGGGCGAGGGGAGCCCAGGTGCCGACGAGCTCAGGCGGGGCGGCGAGCGTGCCCGAGCTGCGCCGAGAGCTGCTCGGTCGACGCCAGCAGGCGCTCGGCCGCCTCCTCGGTGTGAGGTGCGAACCGTTCGACGGGGCCACAGACGCTCAGCGAGGCCACCGGGTCGCCGCGGTGATCGAAGACGGGCGCAGCCACCGAGGCCGCCCCAGCCTGTCGCTCACCGTACGACACCGCGTAGCCCCGCTCTCGGATCTTCTCGAGCTCGCTGCGAAGCCGGGCGACGTCCGTGACGGTCGCCTCCGTCATCGACTCGAGCGACCGCTGCGAGAGATACTCCTCCTGCTCCTTCTCGGTGAGGAACGCCAGGAATGCCTTCGAGGAGCTGCCGGCGTGCAGGGGGAACGGCCGCCCGAGCTGCACGGTCATCTTGACCTCCCGCGGCGGTGTGATCTGGTCGACGTAGACCCGGGTCCAGCCGCTGCGGATCGACAGCGTCGACGTCTCGTTCGTCGCGGCGGACAGCTCCTGCATGGCGAAGCGCGCGAGATGCCGGATGTCGATGTGATCGAGGTAGGTGAGGCCGAGCCCCAGGACGGCCGGGCCCAATCCGTAGCGGCGGCTCGCGGCGTCGAACTGGACATAGCCCTTCCCGGCCAAGGTCGTCAGCAGCCGGTGCACCACCGCCTTGGACAGGTCGAGCTCCTGGGCGATCTGCGTCACCCCGAGCGTGGGCTCGTCGACGCGCGTGAAGAGGCTCAGGACGTCGGTGGCCCGTTCGACGGTCGTGATCGTCTTGCCACTTCCCTGGTCCGGCATAGGTCGTTACCCCCCTGCATCGCCCGGCCCACAGCGCTGCCGGGGGCCGAAGCGTAGTGGTGACGCGCGTTCGAGCCGCGCTCCACGCAGCTGCTCTCGGAGCTGGACGTGAGCCCCTCGGTTGGTCCGGGCCGGGGACACGGTCCTCATGCGGAAACCCCGACGATGCCGAGCACCGCCATCGCAGCCACCCCCGACCACACCGAGAGCACTGCGGGGTAGGCGCGACGCATGGCCCGGTCCATCCGGGCCATGCGCTCCGGGGTCTCTCCCTGCAGAACCGTTTCCCGCAGCGCAGGTGCGAACCCGGTGGCCCCGATCCGGATCCACAGGCCAGCTCCCACGGTCAGGCCGAAGATCAGCGACTTCCAGGCGACGTGCGTCCCCAGCCACGGCCCCGCGCCGGCCAGGGAGGCGATACCCGCGGCAAGGAAGCCGACCGCGACGACCACTCGCAGGACGAGATCGGCTCGAGGGAACGCTCCGTCGAACCGGTCGGTGGGAGCCCGCCGGTTCCCGAGCGGGTCCAGACGCCGATAGGCCACGACGATGGCCAGCGCCCATGCGGCACCGACGAGGGTGACGAGGGCGAGCACTGCCGGGGACAGCAGGCCGGCGTCGAACCCCGTGAGGCTCGTCATCCACAGTGCGACGGGAACCATGAGCACCAACGAGACCCGGGGCGCGAGGTCGAGCGCACGCATGATCCGGCGGATCTCCACCCGGGCGTCCGGAGACAGCCCACGCCTCCGGATGACGAAGCTCGACAGGAACACGCCCACATCGATGCCCAGCCACGTGACCAGCAGCGTGACGTGGAGGACGCGCACGAACCCTTCCATCAGAACGCGCCGCAGGCACACCCGAGCCACGGTTCACGGCCGTGGGGCTCGAGATCGGGAGGCAGCACGGGTCGGTGCTCGGGCATCCAGGTGAAATCCACCTCGTCCTCGGTGTAGACCGTGCTCAGCGGGCCGCCCTTGGTCCGGAAGAGCATGAGATTTCCGGTCAGCGACCCGAACGGCCCGTGCCACTCCTCGGGCGGGCGCCAGAAGTAGGCGCCCGGGCGCATCTTGCCCACATGGCCCACGAGCTCCCCCGACAGCAGGTACATCTCCTCGACCACCGGATGCTTCTCGGGCCGCCGACCGTTGCGCAACGGCATGGTCCCCAGGACCCAGGTCTCCTCGCCGTCATGCGGATCGCGACGCAGGAACTTGCGGCCGGCGCCGGGCGGGAACTGCGGGTGGAAGTTGCCGCCCCAGTCGCCGTCGAGCGCATGGACGTACTCGACCAGGCGCGACTCGTCCAGCAGCTGGTGTGACCCCGAGCCCGGACGTGCCGCGGGCTCGCCGGAGAAGAAGGCCAGCACCTCGGCACCGCCCGGCGATGCCTGGGTCTCGCGGACGTAGCCCGCAGGCAGATGGGCGTAGGCGTACTGGGGATAGGCGCGCCCGTTCATCTGCAGCTCGCCGCGCAGGACGAACAGCTCCTCATCCGCGAGCAGGTGCTCCGGCTCGCTCCGCGACCACCCAGGGGGATAGCGCAGCAGCAGGCTGGAGGCTCCCGTCTCATCGTCGAGGCTGAGCATCCTGACCTCGACGTCCGGTCGCGCACCTCCGTACAGACCCTGCTGCCACGGGACCGCCTGCTGCTGGATGAACTCGATGAACGGTCGGGACATGTGACACTCCGTGGTCGGGCGCGAGCGCTACCGGCGATCGCGCGGCGGTCAGCAGTGCTCCTGGCTCCGGCCGTCGACGCGGCCGACCGCAGTGAGCTCTCCGGGGTAGAAGCACGCTGCGCGCCGCCCGTCGGGGAGCTCGGCCAGTGGCGGCGACTCCTCGGCGCAGTGCGGGCGTGCGATGGGACAGCGCGGATGGAAGTTGCAGCCCGAGGGAGGATCCAGCGCGGAAGGCGGCTCGCCGTGGAGCACGATGCGCTCCCGACCGTGGTCCGGGTTCGGGACCGGCGTGGCCGCGAGCAGAGCAGCCGTGTACGGATGCTGCGGGTTGGTGACCACGTGGTCGGCTGGCCCCTCCTCGACCACCTCGCCGAGGTAGAGGACCGCGACCCGGTCGCACATCTCGTGAATCAGCGCGAGATCGTGTGCGATCACGAGGTAGGCGAGTCCACGATCCCGCTGGATGTCCTGCAGGAGGTTCACGATCTGCGCCTGGATGGAGACGTCGAGAGCGCTGACGGGCTCGTCGGCGATCAACAGCTTGGTCTCCAGCGCCAGGGCCCGGGCGATCGAGATCCGCTGGCGCTGACCTCCCGAGAACTGTGCCGGCAGTCGGTCGCCGCTGTCCGGGGGCAGGCCGACGTCCTCCAGAAGCTGGGCGACCCGCTCCCGGATCTCCCGGCGCGAACCGACGCGGTGCGCCAACAGCGGCTCCGCGATGATCCTGCGCACCGACATCCGCGCGTCCAGGCTCGCGTACGGGTCCTGAAAGACCATCTGCATGCTGCGCCGGACCGGCTTGAGCGCACCCTCCGACGCGTGGGTGATGTCCTGGCCGTCGTAGACGATCCGCCCGGACGTGGGCTCATAGGCCCGGATCAGGGTCCGTGCCAGGGTCGACTTGCCCGAGCCCGACTCCCCGACGAGCCCGACCGTCTCACCGGGCGAGACCGTCAGGTCGACGTCGTTGACAGCGGGCAGGCCGCGCTGGCCGACGCGGAACACGACACGGAGTCGCTCCGCCCGCAGCAGGGGCTGATCGCCGCTCGCCGGCGCGGGCACGGTCTCATCCATGGGGGTACCAACAGGCGACGAGTCGTTCATCGCGCTCCTCCAGGCCGGGCCACTGTTCGCACGTGGCGTCCGCGCGGTCGCAGCGAGGACGGAAGGGGCAGCCCGTGGGCACGCGCCCGATCTGCGGCGGGGCGCCCGGGATGGGTGTGAGCCGACCGCGCCGGGAGAAATCCGGGGCGGCGTTGAGCAGCCCGACGGTGTAGGGGTGGCGAGGAGAACGCAGCACCTCGGCGGTGGCGCCCTGCTCCACCACGCGGCCCGCGTACATCACCGCGATCCGGTCGCAGAGCTCGGCTGCCACGCCCAGGTCATGGGTGATCATGATCAGGGCGCTGCGCGTGACCTGCTCCTTGAGCAGATCGAGGATCTGCGCCTGGATCGTGGAGTCCAAGGCGGTCGTGGGCTCGTCGGCGATCAGCAGGTCGGGGTCATTGACCAGCGCGAGGGCGATCATCACCCGCTGCCGCAGCCCCCCCGACAGCTGATGCGGATATGCGCGAAGTCGCTCGCGGGGCGAAGGGATCCCCACGGAGCGCAGGACCTCCTCGGCCCGGTCGTCGGCCTCCCGACGGGTGCAGTCGCGATGGCGCCGGATGGCCTCTCGCAGGGTCGAGCCGATCCTGCGGACGGGATTGAGTCCCGTCATCGGATCCTGGAACACCATGCCCACGCGGTCGCCGCGCACCCGCCGCATCTGGCGATCCGACTTCGCCAGCAGGTCCTCGGACTCCAGCGAGATGGCGCCGTCGACTTGTGCGGTCGGTGGCAGCAGGCGCATGACGCTCAGCGCCGTCATGCTCTTGCCCGAGCCCGACTCGCCCACGATGCCGATCGATTCCCCGCGGCGCAGGTCGAAGGAGACGCCGTTGACGGCTGCGAGCGTCCGACCGGCGCGTCCCGGGAACGTCACGCGCAGATCCGCAACGCTGAGGACGGGCCCGCCCACCGCGTCGGATGCGTTCACCCGCTGCTCGGCTGCGCTGGACGCTTCCATGGTCATGTCCTCGCCTGGGCGGCCCGGCGGCGAGACTCCGCCGCCACGCCGTCGCCGATCAGGTTCGCGGTCACCACGGCCACGACGATCGCGATGGCCGGGGCGAGCAGCATCCACCAGGCAGTGGCCAAGTACTCCCGGGAGTCCGAGAGCATGTTGCCCCACGACGGCGCCGCCAATGGTGCGCCCAGGCCCAGGAACGACAGCGCGCTCTCGGCGATCAGCAGATCGGCGAACATGAACGCCCACATCACCATGAGGCTCGGTCGTAGCCCCGGAAGCAGATGGGTGAACAGCGTCCGCCATGCCCCTACGCCGAGCAACTGCGCGGCCAGGATGTACTCGCGCTCCATGAGGCCGAGCGCCTCGGCGTAGACGACGCGCGCGAAGATCGGCCAGCTGACGAGTCCCAGCGTCAGCGACAGCGCGAAGAAGCCGCGTCCGATCACGGCGATGATCGCGACCGCGATCACCAGATAGGGAAAGGCGATGGTCATGTCGACGAGCCTGGTGAGCACCGTCCGCAACACGCCCTCGCGCATCGCTGCGGCGATCCCGACGAGGGTTCCGAGCACCGCGGCGATCATCGTGGCGACGAAGCCGATCCCCAGCGACCACCGGAAGCCCTCGATGGTTCGCGAGTACAGATCGCGGCCGAGCTGGTCGGTCCCGAGCAGGTGACCCTCCTCGCCTGGGGCCAGGAGCCGATTGGTCAGCAGCTGCTCATAGGGGTCATGGGTCTGCAGCAGCGGGCCCAGCACGACCACGATGACCATCACCAGGGCTCCGGCGAAGCCGAGCCACAGCAGCATCGACCCCTGCGGGACCAGTCGGATCCGACGACGTTCGAGGACGCTCATGCCTGCTGTCTCCGGAGCCGTGGATCGATCACCTGGAAGAGCACGTCCGTGACGGCATTTGCGGCGAACACGAGGACGGCGATCACGAACACGGCGGCCTGTACCACGGGGAAGTCGAGACGCACGACGGAATCGATCAGCAGTCGCCCCAGACCCGGCCACGCGAAGATGACCTCGGTGATCAGCGAGCCAGAGAGCATGAAGGCCAGCTGCGTGCCCGCGAGCGCGGCCGCGCCGAGGACGGCGTTGGGCAGCGCGTGGCGCCACAGCATCGTCAGCCGCCCCGCCCCGGCGGCCTGGGCCGTGCGCACGTAGTCCTCGCGCATGGCCTCCGTGACGTTGGCGGACAGGACCCGGACCAGCTTGGGAGCGAGGAACGACGCCAGCGTCACGGACGGCAGCACCCAGTGCCACCACGTGGACATCCCCACGCTCGGCAGGATGCCCAACTGCACGGAGAAGAGCTGGATGAGCAGCAGACCGACCACGTAGCCCGGGATCCCCTGCGAGACGAACACCGCAGTGTTGCCGAGCCGCTGTGGCACGGCGTCGGGTCGCGACCCGAGCCAAGCGCCCAGCGGAACCGAGACCGCCATGTTCAGTGCGACGCCGAGCACGGCGAGCAGCATGGTCGGGCCCAGCCGGTCCAACACCAGGCCGAGCGCCGGGGCGCCCGAGGCCACGGACTCGCCGAAGTCCAGGACGAAGATGCTGGCGACGAACCGCAGATACTGGACCAGCAGCGGATCGTCGAAGCCGTAGCGGGCGCTGATCCGCTCCACCGTCTCCGGTGTGGCGAACTCTCCTGCGAGCACGACCGCCGGGTCGCCGGTCAGGTGCAGGAGGAAGAACAGCACCGTCGAGATCCCGGCCAACAGGCCTACGAACTCGAGAACCCGTCGGACCACGGGGCGCCCCCAGCGCGACCACGCCCCGAGGGTGGGGAGCACCGTCTGGTGCTCCCCACCCTCGGCAGGCGTCGACCCGTCGGGCGGAGACGTGGGGGCTGCCATCAGTCGCTCTGATCCGTCCGCGTGGTCACTGGTCGAGCGTCAGCTCGTGGTAGTTGAAGAACCGGTTCTGGTTCTCGAAGCCCTGCAGCGCCTCGCTGCGGGCGTTGAGGTCGACCTGCTCGACGAGGAAGATCGCCGGCGGGTTCTCCCGCGTGTGCTCCTGCAGATCGAAGAGGATCTGCTGGCGGGTGTCCTCGTCGAGCTCGGTCCGCGCCTCGTCGATCAGCTCCTGGGCCTGCTCGTCACAGTAGAACGGCGGCTCGCGGTCGCAGGCGAAGATCTCGTGCGGCCGGATCGCGTCGAGGATCGGGGCGGTGTTCCAGGAGAGGCCGAACGCGTCGCCCTCCCAGGCGTTGCCGAGGTACTTCTCCAGCCACTCGGGGAAGGCGACCTCGCGGAGCTCGACGTCGATGCCGACCTGGGCGAGGTCCTGCTGCATCGCCTGGTAGAGCTCCGCGTCAGCCGGGAAGGAGCCGGTCACGATCTCGGCGACGAAACTGAAGCCGTCACCGTACCCCGCGTCCTCGAGCAGCTGCTCCGCCTGCTCGGGATCGTGCGGGAAGGGGTCGAGGTCGGGGTTATAGCCGAACGCGCCGGGGGTCGCCCCCTGGCTGGCGGGCGTCGCCTCGCCGCGCAGGAGCGCTTCCGATGCGGCCTCGACATTCGTCGCGAGGTTCATCGCCATCCGCACGTCGGGGTCGGCGACGGGGCTGTCCTCGTTGCCCTCGACCATGAGCGCCAGCGACATCACCTGGGGCGCAGGCGATTCCTCGAGCGCATAGCCAGCCTCCTCGATCCGATCGAGCTGGTCGGGCGAGAGCTGCAGCACGAGCTGCACCTGGTCGGAGAGCAGCGCCTCGGCGCGCGCAGCCGTGTCGTCCAGCTGCACGAGCTGGAGCGAGTCGAGCTGGGGGGCGCGCCATGAGCCCTCGAACGCCGAGAGGTCCACCTGCTCCTGGCTCGACCACGAGTCGACCTGGAACGGGCCGGTGCCCACGGGCTCGGCGGCGAGCCCGTCGGCGCCGACCTCCTCGAAGTGCTCCGGGGCTGCGATGAAGACGCCGGCCATGCGGCTGGGGAGGACCGGGTCGGGGCTGTCGGTGAGGACCTTCACCGTGTGCTCGTCGACCACCTCCGCGCCCGTGATCGGCCCGAGGTCGTCGGCGACCGCGGTGTCCTGGCCCTCCTCGTCCTCGGTCAGGTAGGACATGGTGGCCACGACCGCGTCGGCGTCGAAGGCCTCTCCGTTGGAGAACTCGACGTCGTCGCGCAGCTCGAAGGTCCACCCGTCGTCCTCGGCCTCCCAGTCGGTGGCCAGCGCGGGCTGCGGGGCACCCTCGTCGTCGACGATGGTCAGAGCGTCGTAGATCGCCGCCCAGGTGTAGATGCCCGGCGATCCGATGCCGGTGTAGGGGTTGCCGTCGCCCGCCGGGAGGTCGGCCACGCCAACCACCAGGTCACCGCCGGGCTCGGCGTCGGCGGTGTCGGTGTCATCAGCCGTCTCGTCGGCCGCGTCGTCGGCTGCCTGGGGATCGTCGCCGTTACATGCGCTGGCGACGATCGCGATCGCGAACATCGATGCGAGGGCTCGCATCAGGGATGGCCTCATGGGTTGCTCCCCCTTCTCATGGGTCTCGGCTCTCGTGCTCCCTGGGCCTGCGACTCCCCCCTGAGCGCCGACCCCTGCTTGTTCCTTGATGCGGAACGCTGTACCGCATCCTAGGAAGGATGGCATGAGCGTGTCAATCGTCGTTCCGGCACCGCGTCCGCCCAGCCGCTGCTCACGTGATCGTGATGAGGGGTGGGCCAAACCCGCCACCGAGCCTTCGGCCGGCGGCGGTGGCGGTCCGTGGCGTCAGCTCGCCCCTCCACCCGCCCCCGGCGGCAACAGCGGCGTGAACACGCGCGCGATCGTCCCGTCGATCTGCGCCTGCAGGGCGTCGTCGTCGAGCGTCGCGCCACCGGCCTCGAGCTGAGCGAGGCGCGTCTGCAGTTCCACGACCTCGGAGGCCAGGTTGGCGACCACGGCCATCACGTCGTTGACATGCGCGCCTTCGAGGACGCGCCCGGTCCAGGTGTCCAGTCCCACCTTCACTCCTTCCACGCGGTCAGCAGGCCCCATGCGCTGGCCCACTGATCCATCCCCAGCTCGCTGGCCTTCGGCGCACCGGGCATGGCCCACTCCTCCACCGACGCGCGGTCGAAGCCGGCCTCCTCGAACATCCCCACCACGTCAGCGCTCCGGAAGCGCTTGATGTAGGGCTCGCCGGTGAGCTCGCTGTGGTACTCGCCGAGCACGTCCCGGAACACATCGCCGGTCTTCCAGGGCTCGAGCGCCAGCAGAACCCCGCCCGGGCGGAGCACGCGATGCGCCTCGCGCATCGTCTGGCGGACGTCGGGCAGCGGCTGCTCATGGAGCAGCATGCTCATGACCACCACGTCGACGCTCGCGTCCGGCTCCGGCGTGCGCTCCGCCGGCGCCTGCTTCCACGCGATCTCCAGCCCGCGCTCGGTCGCCATGCGACGGGCGAGCCGCAGACACGGTCCGGAGAGGTCGACGCCCACGACCTCGGCGTCGGGGAAGCGCTTCTTCAGCGAGAAGGTGGTCTTGCCGAAGCCGCACCCCATGTCCAGCACGCGCTCGGGCGAGGAGAGCGGGATCTCCTCGGCGAAGGCGTCGTGCAGCTGGAAGGCATCGTTGCGCCCGACATGGATCACCCGAGCGCCCAGGGCGTACACGATGGCGCCGCGGTCGTCCTGCCAGATGCCGCCGGGCTGATGGTGGATGTCGTGCCGGGTGTAGTAGGTCGGAAGGTCGAGTGCGGGGTCGAGGTCGAGGGATCCGAGGTCGTCGGGACGGGGCTCGAGGACCCGCCCCGCGGTCTCGAGCCGGGCGTCCGCTGCGCGGCCGGTCTCCTCCCAGAGCCGGTGCTGGATGTAGGCGTCGAGCCACAGGAAGCTGCGCAGCCCGGGGAGGCCGTCGACGACGGGGCGCGCCTCCTCCTTCGACGTGGGCGCGTCGCCGCCACCCCCCACGGCCCGCTCGTACTGCTGCCGCAATCGCGGGTAGAGCTCACGCATCCAGTACCGGCGCAACCCGAGCAGGTACCGGATGCGCGGCATCTCCTCCGACCGCCACGCGAACAGCTCGTCCACCGTCGGCAGCTCCTGCGTCGCAGTGCCCATCAGCGCCTCCCGCTTGTTCCACTCTGCGAATCCCTGTACCACTAAAGCCTAGGAGCGCCCCGCCGGCACGGCAAGCCCTCACAGGCGGTACCCGGGGGGCAGCCCGCCGTCCAGCGAGGTCCAGACGCTCTTGATCCTGGTGTAGAGACGGGCCGCCTCCTGGCCGCCCTCGCGACCGAAGCCCGAGAGCTTGAAGCCGCCGAACGGGACCAGCACGGACAGCACCCGGTAGGTGTTGATCCACACCGTCCCCGCGTCCACCTCGCTGGCCACGCGGTGCGCACGGCCCACATCCCCCGTCCAGACCCCCGCAGCGAGCCCGAAGCTGGTGGCGTTGGCCAGCTCCACGGCCTCGGCCTCGTCGCGGAAGGAGCGCAGGCCCAGCACCGGCCCGAAGACCTCCTCCTGCATGATCTGGCTGTCCACCGGCGCATCCACGAACGCGGTCGGGGTCGCGAAGTAGCCGCCGGCCAGCTCGGGAGCGTCGGGCACCGGCGCCTGAGCGAGCACCTCGACGCCCTCGGCCTGCGCCGACTCGATCATGGACATCGTCTTGTCCCGCTGTGCCGCGGTGGTCTGCGGCCCCACGTTGACGCCCTCCTCACGGGGGTCGCCGACCCGCAGCGCACGGACGCGCTCCCGAACGCGCTCGACGACATCCCGGTAGACCCGCTCCTCGACGAGGATCCGCGTACCGGCGATGCACATCTGTCCGCACTGGCTGTAGGCCCCGAGCATGATCCCGTCGACAGCCGCATCGATGTCCGCGTCCGCGAACACCAGCTGCGGATTCTTGCCCCCGAGCTCGAGGGCCACCGGAGTCAGACGCTCCGCAGCCGTGCGCGCCACCGCTCGTCCGGTCTCGTGCGAGCCCGTGAAGACCACGAGGTCCACTCGTGGATCTCCCACGAGCCGTTCTCCGATCTCGCCACCTCCGACGGCGACATGGACCAAGCCGCGTGGAACGCCGGCCTCCGCGACCAGCTCGGCGAGGCGCAGCGCGCTCAGGGGCGTCTCCGGTGCCGGCTTGAGCACGATCGCGTTCCCGAAGGCGAGCGCGGGCGCGACCTTGAGCGCCGCGAAGACGTAGGGCACGTTCCAGGGGATCACCCCGGCGACGACCCCGTGGGGCTCGGGGACGGTGTAGGTGTGGTACTCGCCCGGCACCGGGATGGTCGCGCCCACGTGCTTGTCCGCCCAGCCGCCGTAGTACTCGAATGCCAGGGCGGCGCGCTCGACCTCACCACGGGTGTGGGTGATCGGCTTGCCGGTGTTGCGGGCCTCGAGCTCGGCGAGCTCCTCGGCGTGCTCGCGCATGAGGCCGGCGCAGCGGCGCAGGAGGGCACCCCGCTCCGTGGCCGGCACCCGCCGCCAGGCGGGGAATGCCGCACGGGCCTCGTCGAGCATGCGGTCGAGCGATGTCGGGTCGGTGTCGGCCACCTCGGTGATGGCCTCCCCCGTGACTGGGTCGTGGATGATGCTCACATCGCGCTCCTCGGGACGGCGGCGCTCGCGCGGTGGCGCGGGCCGCAGAGTTCTCAGTGCTCTCGCAGCAGGGCGCCGAAGCCGTGGATCGGTTCCGTGATGCCCTCGGAGCGCAGCGCCGACCACCAGGTCGCGGTGTTGATCGCCAGCACGCGCGTCGACAGCCACCGCTCGGCCTCGTCCGCCAGTCGCGCCATCGCCAGGTTCGTGCCCACCTGGACCACGGCATCGGCGCCGCTGGACGCGAGCTCGCCGAGCACCGGGCGGACGGCGTCCTCGTCGAGCTCCGCGATGCCCGTCGCCGAGCCGGCGCGGATCGCCCGGTAGGCGGTGATCGTGCAGCCGGCTCCCTCGAAGAAGGCGACCACCTGCTCGTCGTTCACCGGCTGGTAGGGGCTGAGCACCGCGATCCGATCGCATCCCTGGGCCCGCAACGCCTCGAGCAGGGCGATCGGGCCGCTGGTGACGGGCACGCCGGCCTCCTCGCCGATGCGACGCTCCCAGGCCCGGCACCCGTCGACCCCGCCGTAGAAGGTGGGCGCCGAGATCCCCACCAGCATGCGGTCGGGAGCACAGGTCATGACGCGTCGGACCGCCTCGGACATCCCGGACTCGACATCCGCGAGCAGTTGGCGGGTGGCCTCGTCGCTGTCGAGGGCGGGGCGGGGGATCATGATCCGACCGCTGTGCACGGTGACGCCGGGCGGCGCCATCCGGTTGTACTCGGCCTCGACGACCGTGTTCGTCGACGGGATCAGCACGGCCATCTTCGCGCGATGGCCCAGGACATCAGGCACGGCGTCGCCTTCCTCTCGAGTCAGTGCCCGCTCGGGGCGGGGATGAGCCCCTGCGAGCGCACGGCGGTGAGCATCGAGGAGCGCAGCAGCCAGGCACGGGCCCGCTCCGGGTCCGCGGCGGTGGCCGCCAGCTCCTGCTGGTGCTGCCGTCGTGCCGCCTCATCGCGCTCCCCGAGCGCTCGCGAGTTGCGATCCGTGATCGCGCGCACGTACTCGCGCGCGACCTCGCGCCGCCGCCGGGCCCAGTCGTCGAGCTCGCCGTGCGGACGACGCCCCCCGATCACGTCCGGGAGCACCCGGGCGAGCGCGAAGGCGTCGTGGATGCCGTTGTTCATCCCCATCCCGCCGATCGGGCTGTTGATGTGGGCGGCATCGCCGATGAGCAGAACCCGTCCGTCGCGGAAGCGCTCCGCGACGCGCTGGTGGATGCGGTAGAGCTTCGTGTGGAAGATCTCGTACGGCTCGTCGGTGGCGAGCACACCCTGGAGGCGTCGCTGGCAGGCCTCGGGGTCGGTCGCCACCTCGGGGTCGAGGTCGTCGGGCACGGGGAACAGGACCCGCCAGCCGGCGGGGGCCTGCAGCAGCACCACGTACTCCTCGGGGTCGGAGACGTAGTTCACGCGGGCGAGGTCGGTGAGGTGCTCCTCGAACGGGAACCGCGTGTTGAGCACCAGGTAGCGGTCCCCGTAGGTCATCCCGTCGAAGGCGATCCCCAGCTGCTGTCGCACCGTGCTGCTGGCGCCGTCCGCCGCGACGAGGTGCGAGGCCCGGTGCCACTGTGCACGCCCGTCGGGCGCGGTGACCTCGACGTCGACCCCCGCGTCGTCCTGCCGGAAGGAGGTCACCTCGGCATCGAAGCGGACCTGCACGTGCTCGGCGTCCTCGAGGCGGGCCAGCAGCAGGTCGCACAGCTTGTGCTGCTCGCACTGCAGCCGGAACGGGTAGCGGGTGTCCTCGGCGAGCAGGCGGAAGTCGAACTCCGCCACGATCCCGCGCTCGCGGTCGCGATGCTGGTAGCGATCGGCGATCAGGCCACGCTCGATCATCGACTCCACCACGCCGAGCGGCTCGAGCAGCTCCAGCGTCGGCGCATGGAAGGTCGAGGCCCGGGGCTCGCGATCGACGTCGCTCCGGCTCTCGAACACCTGCACGTCGACGCCCTGGTCGGCCAGCGTGGCGGCGACGCTGAGCCCCACCGGGCCAGCGCCCACGACGATGACTGGGCTCTGGGACATCTCGTTCTCCTCCTGCGTGGGCCTCAGCGGCCGTAGCCGGCGGGCAGTCCCCCGCCGGTCGAGGTCCAGACGCTCTTGACCGTGGTGTAGAGCCGGACCGCCTCGTCGGCGTTCTCACGGCCGTGGCCGGACTCCCCCATGCCCCCGAAGGGCACGAGGTCGGAGAGGACCCGGTAGGTGTTGAGCCAGACGTTGCCGACGTCCAGGCCGCGCGCGACCCGGTGCGCCCGGCCCACGTCGCGGGTCCAGACGCCGGCAGCGAGGCCGAACCGGCTGTCGTTGGCCTGCGCGAGCGCCTCGCGCTCGTCCGCGAACGTCGAGACCGTCAGCACCGGGCCGAAGATCTCCTCGCGCACGAGCGCGCTCGACGCATGCACCCGGTCGAAGATCGTCGGGGGCACGTAGTAGCCGTCGCGCAGCCGCGGCTCGTCGGGCACGTCGGCCTGCGCCACCACGCGCGCGCCGGCCCGTCGGCCCTCGTCGATCAGCGCCAGGGTCTTGCGCCGCTGCGCGTCGGTGATCTGGGGGCCGAGGTCGGTCTCCTCGGCATGGGGATCGCCGACCCGCAGTTGGCGGGTGCGCGCGGCGAGGCGCTCGAGCAGCTCGGCATGCAGCCGCTCGTGCACCAGCAGCCTCGAGCCCGCGATGCACATCTGCCCGCAGGTCGCGAAGACCCCGAGCAGGATGCCGTCGACGGCCGCGTCGAGGTCGGCGTCCTCGAACACCAGCTGCGGCGACTTGCCGCCGAGCTCGAGCGTGACCGGCGTGAGGCCGGCGCCGGCCTGCGAGGCGATGGCCCGTCCCGTCTCGTGGTGACCGGTGAACACGATCAGGTCGACGCGCGGGTCGGCGACCAGCGCCTTGCCGACGTCGGCACCTCCCGGCAGCACGTGCACCAGCCCCTCTGGGACGCCGGCCTCCTCGAGCAGCTCCGCCAGGCGCAGGGCGGTCAGCGGCGTCTCCGGCGCGGGCTTGAGCACCACGGCGTTGCCGAACGCCAGCGCCGGGGCGATCTTCTTCGCAGCGAAGAAGTAGGGCACGTTCCAGGGGATGATCCCGGCGGAGATGCCATGGGGCACCCGCTCGGTATAGGTGTGGAACTCGCCGGGAACCGGGATGGTCTGCCCCGTGACCTTGTCGGCCCAGCCCGCGTAGTAGGTGAAGGTGTCGGCGGCCCTGCCGGCCTCGCGCCGGGTGTCGGTGAGCAGCTTGCCGGTGTTGCGGGTCTCCAGCGCCGCGATCTCCTCGACGTGCTCGCGGAGCAGGTCGCCGACGCGCGCCAGCACCTGCCCGCGCTCGGTGGCCGACCTCCGGGCCCACGAGGGCTGGGCGCGACGCGCGGTGTCGAGCGCGACGTCCACGTCCGCGGGCGTGGCCGCGGGCACCTCGGCCAGGGGCGAGGCGTCGATGGGGGACCGGACCTCGATCATGATGTCCTCCGCGACAGGTGCTGCAGATGCGGCTCCACCCGGACGTCGACGACCGCCGGCACCCGGTCCCGCTCCACCGCGTCACGGGCACGGCGCAGCGCCGACGGCAGCTCGGCGCGCTCGGTGACGCGCTCGCCGTAGCCGCCCTGCGAGCGCGCGTGTGCCGCATGGTCGGGCGACGGGCTGAGCACGCCCCCGCGGTAGGTGCCCTCCGCGACCGCGTAGCCGTCGGGGTAGTGCTCCGCCAGCACGCGCGTCCCCGTCCGGTAGCCCTCGTTGTTGATCACGACAGTGAGGATGGGCGCGTCCACGTGGTCCTGTAGCCAGAGGGTCGATGCGGGACTGCCCATCAGGTAGCTGCCATCCCCGGTCACCGCGACGGTCGGCCGGTCCCGGGCGCCCACGCGCGCACCGATCGCCGCCCCGACCGCCCATCCGAGCGAGGAACCGCCCTTCTCGAACAGTGTGCCGGGGCGGCTGCGGTGCAGCGAAGAGAGGTCGGCGATCTCCCAGCAGACCTGATCCTCGGGCGAGACGACCTGCCCCAGGGTCCGTCCGACGTCGCCGACGGTGGGCACGCTCCCCGCGCCGGCGCCAGGCGTCGCCGCCGGGCGGG
>SKLC01000167.1 GCA_007123425.1 Nitriliruptoraceae bacterium | reverse complement strand
GAGCAGCAGGCCGAGCAGCACCGGCCAGAGCGGGTCGCGGACCAGCGCGCTCCAGGCCGGCACGACGAGGTCGGGCAGCAGCCGCGGCACGAGCACGGGGGTGGCGACGAGCACCGCGCCGGCGAGCAGCAGCCACGGGCCGAGTGCCGTCGGCGCCGCGTCCCGCTGGAGCGGCTGGGCACGCAACAGCGCGAGCAACCGGAGCATCAGCAGGGTGGTGCCGGTCGCGGCCAGCGAGCTCGCGGTGACGGTCCAGGTGCCAAGGGACGAGAGCTCGAGGCTCTGCTTCATCCAGGCCTTGACGAACGCGCCGCCGGACAGCGGCATCCCGGCGAGCGACGCACCGGCCACCGCGACCCCGGCGAGCACAGCCGTGCGCTGCCAGCCGTGCGCGGCCCGGGGCAGCAACCCGACGCCGAGGAACAGCAGGGCCTTCGCGAGGCCGTGGTGCCAGGCGTACGCCGCGGCCGCGGCGCTCGCCAGGGGGGCGACCGTCGGCGCGGTGAGCGCGGCCCCAACGAGGAGGGTCAGGAAGCCCATCTGGCTCACGCTCGAGTAGGCGAGGACGACCTTCGGGGCCGTGTGCGTCAGCCCGAGGAGCACCGCGACGACCGCGCCGGCGAGACCGAGTCCCACCAGCAGGGCCCCCCAGGTCGGCAGGGCGACCTCGCCGATCGGCAGCAGCCGCAGCCAGCCGATCAGGCCGGCCTTGATCATGGCGCCGCTGAGGACGGCGCTCGCCGGGAAGGGCGCCGCCGGGTGGGCCAGCGGCAGCCAGACGTGGAGTCCGAGCACGCCGGCCTTGATGCCGAACCCGGCCACCAGCAGCCCGACGATCAGCTCACGCTGGCTCGCCACGGCGACGGCCGCCGCCACCTCCGCGAGCTGGAGCCCCGTGGCCTCGGCGGCGGCGAGGAGCAGGCCGGCCAGCAGCAAGGTCTCGCCCAGCACGCCGAGCACGAGGTAGGCGCGGCCGGCCCGTCGCGCCGCGGCCGTGCCGCTGTGGACGACGAGCCCGTAGGCGGCCAGCGTCATCACCACGAACGCCGTGTAGAAGGTGAGGACGTCGTCGGCCAGGAGCACCCCGACGTTGCCGCTCAACGACAGCAGCCACCAGGCGGCGTAGCCACCGCGCTGCTCGGCCTCGGCCCGCCCGTAGAACCCGGCCACGAGCCAGGTCACCGCGGTCAGCCCGAGCAGGACGCGTCCGATCCCGTCGAGGGCCAAGCGGACGTCCAGCAGCAGCCAGGGCAGCTCCGGCGGGTCCACGACCGGGCCGACCGCGGCGAGCACGGCGGCGGGCAACGGGGCCACGACCAGCAGCAGGGAGGTCCGCGGGCCCGGCCGGAGCGTGGCGGGCACGGCCGCGAGCAGCGGGACACTGAGCGGGGCGAGCCAGAGCGCGAGGTTCACGGGCCGACCACCTCCTCGGCGATCGTCGCCGCCCAACTCGCCGGGCTGAGCGGCGCACCTGCGAGCAGGCCCACCACCAGCACGCTCGCCCCGGTGGCCACGCCGGGCAGGATCAGCCACGGGTCACGCTCGCGGCCGCGCTCCGGTGCCGCTGGGCCGGCGCCCGTCGCCACCGGCCGACGGAACCAGGCCCGAGCGATCGCCGGTAGGAAGTAGGCGGCGTTGAGGACGCTGCTCAGCAGCAGGACCCCGACGACCCAGCCCTGCCCGGCCGCGAGACCGCCGAGGCCGAGGTGCCACTTGGTGATGAAGCCCGCGGTGGGAGGGATCCCGATCATGCCGAGTGCCGCGATGGTGAAGGCGGTCATGGTCACCGGCATGCGGCGGCCGACCCCGTCCAGCTGGCTGACCTTGGTCACCCCGAGGGTCTTCGCGAGGGTGCCGGCGCAGTAGAACAGCGTGACCTTCTGGATGCCCTGGTGGATCAGGTGCATCAGCCCGCCGGTGACGCCCGCCAGGCTGGCGATCCCCACGCCGAGCACGATGTAGGACAGCTGGCTGACGGTGGAGTAGGCGAGCCGCCGCTTGAGGTCGTCCTGCACGAGCGCCCGCAGCGACCCGTACACGATCGTCACCGAGGCGACCACCAGCAGGGGCACCAGCAGGCGCAGCTGCGCCACCAGCGCGAGGCCGTACAGGTCGTAGACCACCCGCACGATGCCGTACGCGCCGGCCTTGACGACCGCGACGGCGTGGAGCAGCGAGCTGACCGGGGCGGGCGCGACCATCGCCTGCGGCAGCCACCCGTGCAGCGGGACGATCG
This sequence comes from Nitriliruptoraceae bacterium, assembly GCA_007123425.1. GTDB lineage: Bacteria > Actinomycetota > Nitriliruptoria > Nitriliruptorales > Nitriliruptoraceae > SKLC01. The sequence continues at coordinate 3,687 of SKLC01000167.1, read as the reverse complement.
CGGTCTTGACGCCGAGCCCGCCGACGAGCAGCACGAAGATCAGGGTCAGCGCGGTCCGATGTGTGTCCGCGAGGCCCGCCAGCGGGGCGTAGTCGAGGAACTCGACCGGTCCGGCCAGCGCGTGGAGCCACGCCACGCCGACGAGCAGCACCGCCCCACCGGTCACGCTGTAGAGCAGGTAGGCGCGCCCGCCGAGCAACGCCCGACGCGTGCCCTGGTGGACCACCAGCGGGTAGGTGGCCACGGTGAGCAGTTCGTAGAAGAGCAGGAAGGTGACGAGGTTGCCGGCGAGCGCGATCCCGATGGTCGCCGTGACGCACAGGCTGAAGAAGCCGAAGAAGCGCGAGCGCCGCTCGCCGCGCTCGAGGTAGCCGATCGCGTAGACGGTCGTGGTCAACCACAGCAGCGACGACAGCGTCACGAACAGCAGCGGGATGGGGTCGATGCGCAGGACCAGGTCGATGCCGGGCACCAGGGTCCGCCGCCACTCGTACTCGATCCCGGCGAGTACCCCGGCGATCGCCACGCCGGTCAGGGCGACCTTCGCGACCGCCCCGGCCATGTTGATCGTGCGCCGCGTCCTCTCGCGCTCCTCCGGCAACAGGAAGATCACCGCCGCCGGCACGAGCGAGGTCAGGAGCAGCAGCACCGGCAGCGCGGTCGTGAGCCCGAACTCAGCCATGCGCCACCCCCCCGAGTGGGGCGCCGACCTCGAGCAGACGGAGCAGGCCGTTCGGGTACAGGCCGAGGAGCAGGCCGGCGGACGCGAGCGTCAAGGCGATCACGTCGGGGGCGCGGCCGCGGGGGCGGGGGGAGGCGGCGTCCGACGGCACCGCCGCGAAGCTGCGCTGCAGCAGCCGCGCGAGATAGGCGGCGGTGAGCAGGCTGCCGACGACGATCGTGGCTGCCCACCACCACTGCCCCGTGGAGATGCTCGCGACGACCAGGTACCACTTCGCGACGAAGCCACCCGTCGGCGGCAGGCCGATCAGGCTCACGGCGGCGATGCCGATCGGGAACGCGGCGATCGGTCGGCGGGTGGCGGCCCCTGCCAGGTGGTCGACGCTGTCGCCGCCCAGCTGGTGGGCCAGGACCGCGACCGCCATGAGCAGGGCCGCCTTCGGCAGCGCATGGGCGATCGCGTGGACGACGCCGCCGACCCAGGCCTCCGCCGAGCCGTCCACCACCATCGGCACGGCGAGCAGCAGCAGGCCGAGCTGGGCGACGGTGGAGTAGGCGACGACGACCTTGACCGGTGTCGCTCGCAGCGCCGAGACCCCGCCCCACAGGATCGCGACCGCGCCGAGCGCGCCGACCAATGGTGCGACGGCGGTGGCGGTGAGCTCCGGCGCGCCGGTGATCCACAGCCGCAACAGGACCACGAAGGCGCTCTTGACGACCAGGGCGGACAGCAGGGGGCTGACGGCGCTGGGCGCGAGGGTGTGGGCCGCCGGGAGCCAGAAGTGCAGCGGCACCACCGGCACCTTCAGCAGCAGGCCGACCGTCAGCAGCGCGAGGGCCACGCGGCCGGTCGTGCTCCCGGTGAGCTGGCCCGGCAACTCCGCGATCACGACGGTTCCGGCCACCGACCACACGAGGGCCGTGCCGACGAGGAAGGTCACGGACGCGACCAGCTCGGCGTAGAAGTAGCGGGTCCCCGCCACCAGCCGGGCGTGTCCGCCGCCGAAGGCGACCAGGACCGCGCCGGCGACCGCGACCACCTCGAGCATGAGGTAGGCGGTGAACAGGTCACCCGCGAGGAACAGCCCGTGGAGCCCGGTCAGCAGCACCAGCGACAGCGGCCAGAAGGACGCGAGCGGGGGGCCCATCGTGGCTCGCTGGGCGGTCGCGAACCCGGTGGCGGCCAGGAGCACCGCGCTGCTCAGCACGACGAGGCCGATCGCGAGCCCGTCGGCGGCGAGGACCGCCGCGAGGCGGTCGGTCCCGACCACCACGGTCACCGCCCCGTCGGTGAGGATGGCGCGAGCGTGCACGAGCCCGGCCACCAGCGTGGCCGTGGTCACGACCATGGCCAGGGCCGGTCGACGTCGCGTCGCGAGGGCGGTGGCGATGGCCCCGAGCGCCGGCAGCGCGAGCAGCGAGAGGGTCAGCCCCATCGCAGCGGGTCCCGCTGTAGGTCGAGCTCCTGTCCGTGCTGGCGCCGCCCCGCCGCTTCGAGGACGCGAGCGACGGCGAGGAGTCCGGTGAGCGTGGCCGCGCTGACGGCGCCGAGCGTGACCGCCGAGGTCAGGTCGGGGGCGGCGACGAGCGTCACCGTGACCCCGGCCAGCGCAACCCCGGCGAGGCCGAGCAGGCGGCCGCGTCGCCGCGAGGAGCGGAAGACGCCGAAAGCGCCGCCGAGCAGCAGTGCGGCGGCGATCGCACCGGTTGCCGTGGCCATCACGTCGTCGCCTCCTCGCGGGCTCGTACTATATACGCAGCTAGTTACGCGAAAAGATTAACGTACGTTGTCCCGGTGGCGACTGCCCTCCGCCACGAGCGCCCTGAGGGCGGCGAGGCACGGTCCTGGTCGGCCAGCGACCGCGGTCGGCCGACGACGCGTGGTCGGCCGACGACGTCCGGTCGCTCTACGGCAGACGGCCGAGCATGGCCAGCAGCTCCCCGACCGTGTGGTCGTCCTCGAGCGGGTGGCGCAGCCCACCATCGAGGTTGATCGTGTAGTGGTTGCGTCGCCCGTCGCGCGAGCGCGAGACGTAGCCGGCATCCACGAGGTCTCGGATGATGCCCTGCACCCGACGCTCGCTCACGCCGACCAGCTCAGCGATCTCGCGCCCGCGGAGGTCCGGGTTCTCGGCGATGCAGACGAGCACGTGGGCGTGATTGGTGAGGAACGTCCATCGAGGTTCGTCCTGACCGTCCATCTCGCACCCACCGGTCGAGGGCCGTCGCCGCAGCGTAGCAAGATGCGAAGCATGTTTCGTATGTCGGCGCGATGGCGAGGCCGTGCGCGCTTCACCATCGCCTACCTTCCGGGACCCGCGGACACCCGCCACTCGTGCAGGCGGCGCTGGCGTGGGGGATCAGCATCCGCGATCTGCCGTATGCATATGGGTAGCGATTTCGCTATCCTTCCGGCTACATGACCGCCCGACTCCGGACCGTATCTGAGGCCGCCGAGCGCCTCGGCGTCTCGCCCCAACGCGTCCGTGCGTTGGCGCAAGCTGGCGAGCTTGGTGCCGTCCGTACGGAGGGCATCTGGCTTATCGACGCCGACTCGCTCGCGCAGCGGGGGCTACTCGCGGACCTGGGAGTGACCGCTTCCTCGGTTCGACCGTGGTCACAGGCCATGGCCTGGGCTGCGATGCGTGCCCTCGACGACGACGAAGCGCTGCTCTCCGGCTTCGACCGTTCGGCTCGTTACCGTCTGCGTCGGCGTTTGCATGACCCGGACCCCGCCCGGTTGCTGTCGGCGGTTCGCAACCGCGCGAGAATGTTCCGCGTCAGCGTCCATCCCTCGCGCGCGGCCCGGCTGCGGCACCTGCTGGTGCCTTCTGGCCTCACTGGGGCTGGTATCCACGGATCCGGCTTGACCGGGGACGACGCCGTCGACGGCTACCTGTCAGCGGGTGCCCTCGCCGAGGCCCGGACCATCCTGCGGATCCGTGACTCCGCCACCGGTGCCCATCTCGTCCGCCTCGTTGACGATGTGCACCTACTGGACGGCCT
>SKLC01000145.1 GCA_007123425.1 Nitriliruptoraceae bacterium | reverse complement strand
CCGCCGCTCGGCGAGGCGGCGCGCCGCCGCGTGTGCAGCGCCGTGGGCGGCATCGACGAAGGCCTCGCCACGCCACAGGGCCAGCGCTGCCTCGAGCAGCGCGCGGGTCGTCGCGGGGTCGTGGTCCTGCCGCTGCGCCTCGTCGGCCAGCTGCTCGAAGCGCAGCGCGTCGACCTGCTCGTCCTCGACGTCGAGGAGGTAGCCCTGGGGGCACGTGCGCAGGCCCGACCGGGGGCCCAGCAGCTCGCGCACCCGGGCGACGTGGGTCTGCAGGGCGTTGCGCGGGTCGGCGGGCGGCCGCGATCCCCACAGCGCCTCGGTGAGCGCATCCACGGTGACTGGGCGGCCGGGGTCGAGCAGCAGGGCGGTCAGCAGCGCGCGCTGCCGGGCGCTGCCGATGGTCACGGGGCCGTCCCCGCGATGGACCTCCAACGGCCCGAGGACCCGGAACTCCACCCGCCCCCTCCTGCTCGTGCCCGCTCCGCGCCGCGTCCCCCGCGTTCCGGTGTACGCGAGCCGTGACCGGGCTGCAAGCGGGGCCGCGCAGGATGCGTGTGGCATCCGGCTTCTCGGCCGGAGCCACGGCCCGAGAGGGAGAGGAGCGAGCATGACCAGCGACACCACCGCGGCCCCCGTCGACGCGGCCCGCACGGTCGCGTCCGGCACACCACCGCCCGACCCGCAGCGCCTCGAGGAGGTGGAGGAGCGCCTCGTGGAGGTCATCAACCACGGGGCCCTGAGCCTGATGATCTCGGTCGGGCACCGCACCGGGCTCTTCGACGCGCTCACCGAGCTCGGCACCACCACGATCGCGGATCTGGCGCGGGCGGCCGGCCTCGACGAGCGCTACGTCACCGAGTGGCTCGGCGCCATGACGGTCGGGGGCCTGGTCGCCCACGAGCCTGGTGACGGCACGTACACGCTGCCGCCCGAGGAGGCGGCGCTGCTCAGCCGTGCCACCCCCGGGGAGAACATCGCCGCCTTCGCCCAGTACGTGCCGCTGCTCGGCTCGGTCGAGGACGAGATCGTCGACTGCTTCCGTCAGGGCGGCGGCGTGCCCTACGCCGCGTACCCGCGCTTCCAGGAGATCATGGAGGAGGACAGCGAGCAGACGGTGGTCGCCGCCCTGCGCGAGGACATCCTGCCGCTGGTGCCGGGACTGACCGACCGGCTCGAGCGCGGCATCCGCGTCCTCGACGTCGGCTGCGGCCGGGGGCGGGCGCTGACCGAGCTCGCCGCGGCGTTCCCCAACAGCGTCCTCGTGGGCTACGACCTCTCCGAGGAGGCGGTCGCCCACGCCCGCGCGAACGCGGCGGCGCGAGGGCTGGACAACGTGCGGTTCGAGGCGCTCGACGCGGCTCGGCTCGCCGAGGTCGAGCGGCCCGGGGAGACCCAGCTGGTGACCACCTTCGACGCGGTGCACGACCAGGCCGACCCGTTCGGTGTCGTGCGCGGCATCCGGACGGTGCTGGCCGACGACGGCGTGTACCTGGCCCAGGACATCGACGCCAGCTCCAGCCACCACGGGGACCTGGACCACCCGCTGGGCCCGCTGCTGTACACGGTCTCGTGCCTGCACTGCATGACCGTGTCCCTGGCCCGCGGCGGCGAGGGGCTCGGGGCGATGTGGGGGCGTGAGCGCGCCCGGACGCTGTTCGCGCAGGCGGGGTTCGCCGACGTCGAGGTCCACACCCTGGCGCACGACGTGCAGAACGCCTACTACGTCTGCCGCCCGTGAGGCGTGGACCCGGGTCCGCCTGCAGGCCCCGGCCTCTCGGACACCGCGACGGCCCGTCCGAGGGGCCAGGGGCCGTGCGGTGTGCGGATGGTGGGCGCAGCGGTGGCAACCCGCGGCTCGGCTCCGGCGTCGAACGGGGCACCACCGGACCGCATCGACCCGACCGTGAGGAGCTCCATGCGACCCCGCCCGATCTCCCGCACCTCCCGCCCCCGAGGCGACGCTCCCGGGGCCACCCGCCCGCTGCGGCCCCGCGCGCTGGCCCTGGGTGCCGCGGCGGCGCTCGCGCTGGCGGCCTGCGGCGACGAGGACCCGCAGGACACCGGCATCGACGTCGGCGACGAGGTGCCCGACGCCGACGACGACACCGAGCACGACGCCGCGGAGCCCGACGATCCCGACCCCGACGACGGGGAGGACGGCGCCGACGAGCCGGCCACCACCGGGGAGGGTGACGATGAGGGGGTCCCACCCCTGGAGGGCGAGCCCGACACCGAGCACGTCTCGCTCGAGGCCGAGGGGCACGGGCTGACCGTGGTGGACGTGCGGGTGAGCGCCCACGACGGCTTCGACCGCCTGGTCTTCGAGCTCGACGGCGACGAGGCGATCGGCTACGAGATCGGCTGGACCGAGGACGGCGAGGCGACCGCGCAGGGCTCGGGCCACCCCATCGAGGTCGCGGGTGACGAGGCGCTCCACATCGCGCTGCACGGCATCGCCCTGCCCTACGACGCGGACGAGGGCGTCGAGCGCTTCGACGAGGAGCACGTCGAGGGTGGGCAGGGCGTGATCCACGAGCTGGTGTCCGACACCATCTACGAGGGCATCCAGACCTTCGTCGCCGGAGCCGACGAGCGGCATGCGTTCCTCGTTCAGCGCCTCGAGGACCCCCAGCGCGTCGTGGTCGACGTCCACCACGACACCGCCTGACCGTCGCCGCGTCAGCCCGTCCGGCCCCGCAGCTCCTCGATGCCGGCCTGCAACAGGCCGCGGGCGTGCGGGGCCTCGTCGGGCAGCACGTACCGCAGCACGGCCAGCGACCGCTCGAGGACGGCGGGCGGCACCCCGCGCGCGGCGAGCAGGTCGGCCAGCCAGCCCACGAACGAGGTCAGCAGGCTCGTGTCCTCGACCGCCAGCGCGACGTCGACGAACTGCAGGATGTAGTCGAGGTCCTGGCGGGTGTGGTGCCGCTGGCGCTCGGTGTAGCCCGCCATCTGCGGCAGCTCGGCCTCCAGCCGCCGGTAGGCGTGGTCGAGCAGGTGGGCCCGGGTGGAGGTCAGCAGGGCCCGCTCGAGGTCGGCGTCGACGTCGCGGGCCGTGGCCTGCAGCTCCACGGGCTGGTCGAGCCAGGTTCGCAGCAGGTCGACGGCCTCCTCCACGGTGCCCACGCCGCCGTCCGCGCCGAGGCGCACGTGCCGCCGGGTGGCGGCCACGGCCGCGCCGCCGACGACCACGGGGATCTGCTGGTCGTGGGCCGCGTCGGCGAGCGTGGCGACGCCGGGCAGGGCCAGGGGCAGGGTGCAGCTGATGGCCATCGCCGGGGGCGCGAGATGGGCGAGCGTGGACGCCAGGTGGTCCGCGGGCAGCGAGCCGCCGAGGAACTGCACGCGCCAGCCCGCATCGCGCAGGCACAGCGCGGCCATGCGGGCCGGGGTCGTGTGCCACTCGCCCTCGGCACAGGCCAGCGCCAGGGTGTGCTCGGGGCCGGGGCGGGGCGCGTGGACGGCTAGCAGGCCCAGCACGTCGTCGACGACCCCGCTGACCAGGTGCTCGTGGGCGACGGTGTAGCGGCCCGCCGCCCACCGCTCGCCCACGGTGCGCTGGGCGGGGGCGAGGAGGTCGCGGACCACGTCGGTGACGCGCCAGCCCTCGCGGACCAGGTCGAGGGCCTGATCGATGGCCGCGTCGGCATCGGCGCGCTCGATGTGGTCGAGGAACCGCTCGGCGTCCTCGGTGACGGGGGTGGTGGTCGTCGACGTCATTCGGGATCGCTCATCGGCCCTGCTGTCCGTCGGCGACGCGGTGGGTGTCCCCTCCGGCGGCCTTGGCCGCATAGAGCGCGGTGTCGGCCTGCTGGTGGGTGGCGCTGGCCGTGCCCGCCCAGGCGGCCACCCCCGCGGAGAAGCCGGTGGGGGTGGGGCGCTGCCCGGACCATCGCGCACGCAGGCGGTCCAGGAAGCTGCGGGCCCCTGCGAGGTCGGTGTCGGTCAGCAGGACGGCGAACTCGTCGCCCCCGAGCCGCAGGGCGTGGTCGCGGGAGCGGATGACCCCGCGCAGGCAGGACGCGAACGCGCGCAGCGTCTCGTCGCCGGCCTGATGGCCGAACGTGTCGTTGACCGTCTTGAAGCCGTCGAGATCGAAGGCGACCACGACATCGGTGGGCGTGAGGCGGGCCAGCACGCGTTGGAAGGTCGCGCGATTGCCCAGCCGCGTCAGTGGGTCGGAGGCCGCATCGGCGGCGAGCCGCTCCACGCGTGCCAGGGTGTCCAGCGCCTGCCGGGCGTCGGCGAGCAGGGCAGGCAGGTGCCGCTCCAGGCGCAGCCGCTCCACCGAGTGGGCGGGCGCGACGGGCAGCAGCGGCTCCCGGGTTCCCAGCGAGACGTCCACCGGCAGGGCGTCGTCGCCCGCGTGGGTCGCGGCCACCGTGGAGCCTCCCAGGCCGTGGACGGCCTGCAGCACCAGCTCGCGGACCTCTGCAGCGGTCTCGGCGTGCAGCAGCTGTCGGGTCGTGGAGCCGACGACCTCGTCCGGGGACTGGCGTGGCCCGGGCCGCTGCGCGGTGCTGTTGCCCACGACCGTCACCTCCGTCTCGCCGTGTGGGGGTCCGAGGAGTCGTCGTTGCGTCCTCAACCCTACTGATGGTGTCGGCACACGGGCCTGCGAGGTGGACCGGGGACGGGCCCGTTCGGCGGCAGCCGCACGCGGCCACGGTCCGGCTGGGCCCATAGCGTTGTGCGCCGATTGGTCAGGAGCAACAGGATGCAGCCGGAGGACGCCGACGGTCCCGCGCGCGCACAACGGCGCCGCGCGGGTGAGCGCGGGGCCTCGTCCGGTTCGGCCGGCCCGGGAACCGGAGCGGGGCAGGCGACGCGGGGGGCCGTGGCCCCTTCCTCAGAGGGGCAGCGGCGGCTCTGGCAGGCGGGCCGCACGGGCTGGGCGCTGCTCGGCATCGCGGTGCTCGTGGCGCTGGTGGGCTATCTCGCCTCCGTGCTGAGCCTGCTGGTCATCCCGCTGGTGCTGGCCCTGTTCCCGGCGACGCTGCTGGTGCCGGTGGCCGACCGGCTCAAGGCTCGGGGGGTGCCCGCGGCCGGCGCCGCGGCGCTGTCGATCGTCGGGGGGATCCTGGGGATCATGCTCGTCGTCGGCGCGATGGTGCCGCTGGTCATCGCCGAGGCACCGGAGCTGGCCGAGTCGGCCTCGGAGGGCGTCCAGGAGCTGCAGGCGTTCCTCGAGGACGACCCGCTGGGCGTGGACATCGGTGGGGTCGACGAGCTCCTCGAGATGGGCCGCGAGCAGCTGGGCGAGGTGGGCGAGCTCGCCGGGGAGGCGGCCGCGGCAGCCGGCGCGGCCGTGGAGACGCTCATCGGCCTGGTGCTGCTCTTCGTGGTCCTGTTCTTCTATCTCAAGGACGGCCGCCGCCTGGCGGCGGGGCTGGCGGCCACCGCCCCCGCTCGCCACCGCGCCCGCGTGCGAGCGAGCATGGATCGGGCGTGGGAGACGCTGGGGGCCTACTTCCGCGGGCAGCTGCTGGTGGCCCTGGTCGACGCCATCTTCATCGGGGTCGCGCTGCTGCTGCTGGGCATCCCCCTGGCGCTGCCGCTGGCGGTGCTGATCTTCTTCGGGGGTCTCTTCCCGATCGTGGGTGCCTTCATCACCGGTGCCCTGGCCGTGCTCGTCGCCATGGCCGACGCCGGCCTGGTGATGGGCCTGATCGTTCTCGGCATCGTGATTCTGGTCCAGCAGCTGGAGAGCAACGTCCTGGAGCCGATCATCCTCGGCCGGGCCATCAGCCTCCACCCGCTGGTGGTGCTGCTGTCGATCACGGCCGGGTCGGTGGTGCTGGGCATCCTCGGGGCGTTCCTCGCGGTGCCGGCGGCCGCGATCGTGGCCCGCGTGGTCGACCTGCTGCGCGACGAGCAGTCGGGCGACCACGAGGAGGGCGCCGACGACGACCGGGGCGCTGAGGGCGACGAGGGCGACGAGGG
>SKLC01000023.1 GCA_007123425.1 Nitriliruptoraceae bacterium | reverse complement strand
GGTCCTTGCCGCGGTCGTCGACACGGTCGCGGTCGGCGCCGCGGTCCTTGCCACCGTCGTCGCCGCGGCCCTTGTCCCGGTCGCCGCCGCGGTCACCGCCCCGGCTGCGCCCGCCGCGCTGACGGCCACCGGAGCGCTCCTCACGCTCGGTCTCGACGACCTCGGCCTTGCCGGGGGCCTCATCGGCGTCGCCCGCGTCGTCGGCGGTCTCCTCCGCCGGCTGGTCGCCGACGTAGGCCAGCTTGAACTTGCGCCCGCCGTCGAGGACCTCCTTGATCTCGACCAGGATCTGCTGGCCGACCTCGGCGGCCTCCTCGCCGTGCTCGAGGCGCTTGCCCGCCATCTTGGACATCTCCGAGATGTGGAGCAGGCCGTCGATGCCCGGGGTGAGGCTGACGAAGGCGCCGAAGTCGACGGTCTTGACCACGGTCGCGTGGTAGCGCTCGCCGGCCTCCGGGAGGGTCGGGTTGGCGATGGCGTTGATCTTGTCCAGCGCCGCCTGCCCGCTCTGCTTGTCGTCGGCGTAGATGCGCACGACGCCGCGGCCGGCCTCCTCCTCGACGTCGATCTGGGCGCCGGTCTCCTCGACCAGCTCCTTGATGATCTTGCCGCGGGGACCGATGACATCGCCGATCTTGTCCTGCGGGATGTGGACGACCTCGACCCGCGGGGCGGTCTCGGCGACCTCCGCGCGCGGCTCGGGGAGCGCCTCGAGCATCACGTCGAGGACCTCGAGACGCGCGTCCTTGGCCTGCAGGAGCGCGTCGCGCAGGACGTCCGAGGGGATGCCGGAGAGCTTGGTGTCAAGCTGCAGCGCGGTGATGAACTCCTTGGGGCCGGCGACCTTGAAGTCCATGTCGCCGAAGAAGTCCTCCACGCCCTGGATGTCGGTCAGGGTGGTGTACGTGCCGTCCTCGTAGACCAGCCCCATGGCGATGCCGGCCACCGGCGCGTGGATCGGCACCCCGCCGTCCATCAGCGCCATCGTGGAGCCGCACACCGAGGCCATCGACGTCGAGCCGTTGGAGCTCAAGATGTCGGAGACGACGCGCATCGTGTAGGGCCACTCCTCCTCGGAGGGCAGCACCGGCACGATGGCCCGCTCGGCGAGCATCCCGTGGCCGATCTCACGCCGCTTGGGCGAGCCCACCCGGCCGGTCTCGCCGGTGGAGTAGGGCGGGAAGTTGTAGTGGTGGAGGTAGCGCTTCTCGTCGATCGGGTCCAGCGTGTCGATCCGCTGCGCCTCGCGGGGGGTCCCCAGAGCGAGCACCGACAGGGCCTGGGTCTCCCCGCGCTGGAACAGCGCGGAGCCGTGGGTGCGGGGCAGCACCTGGACGTCCGCCGACAGCTCGCGGATGTCGGCGACCCCGCGGCCGTCGACCCGGATGCCGTCGTTGACGATCAGGCGGCGCACGGCCTTCTTCTCGATCGAGCGGAAGGCGTTGTTGGCCTGCTTGACGCGCGCCTCGTCGTCGAGGTCCTCCGGCCCGTTGGCGACCACGTGGGCGACCAGCTCCTCGCGGATCTCGGCCAGCGCGGCGTCCTTCTCCGCCTTGCCGAGGTCGGCCTGGCGGTAGACGTCCTCGACGCGGGCGGTCGCGAACCCGTCGGCGAGGTCGAACACCTCGTCGGTGTAGTCCGGGAACGTCGGGAACTCACCGGCCTCGCGGACCCCGACGCGCTCGATGAACTCCGCCTGAGCCTCGCACAGCTGCTTGATCAGCGGCTTGACCGCGCCGATGGCCTCGCCCACGAGCTCCTCGGTGGGAGCGGGCGCGCCCATGTCGACGTGAACCCACGCGTTGGGGGTGGCCTCGGCCTCGATCATGAGGATCGCGACCTCGCCGTCGTCCTCGACCCGGCCGGCCACGACCATGTTGAACACGGCCTCCTCCTCGAGCTCGGTGAAGCTCGGGAAGGCGACCCAGGTGCCGTCGCGCAGCAGCGCGTAGCGCAGCGCCGCGATCGGGCCGGCGAACGGCAGCCCGGCCAGCATCGTCGCCATGGACGAGCCGTTCATGGCCACGACGTCGTAGGGGTCGTGCTGCGTGGTCTGCAGGATGGTGTTGACGACCTGCACCTCGTTGCGCAGGCCCTCGACGAAGGTCGGGCGCAGGGGGCGGTCGGTGAGCCGGCAGGTGAGGATGGCGTTCTCCGACGGCCGACCCTCGCGCTTGAAGAAGGAGCCGGGGATGCGCCCTGCGGCGTACATCCGCTCCTCGACCTCGATGGTCAGCGGGAAGAAGGGCAGGAAGTCCTTCGGCCCGGGCGAGGCGGTGGTGGTGGTCAGCACCTTCGTGTCGCCGATCGAGGCGATGACCGCCCCGCCGGCCTGCGCGGCCAGCCCGCCGGTCTCGAAGGTGATGGTCCTGCCGTCGATCTCGACGGTGTGCTCGTGTGTCGTCAGCTTGCCCACGTGGGGCCTCCTTACGGCGTCGTCACGCCGACGCACGGTGCGTCACGGCGTGTGGGAGGTCGCGCACGGGGTGGGGATGCCGGTACATCAGTGAGGATCGCTCGACGCCTGGCGTTCGAGAGGTCTCCACTGACGACCGACCGTCGCTCCCGTGCGATGCTTGGCTCCCGTCCTTCGTGGTCCCCGCCGTCGGCCTCCCCCGGTCGGGGAGGTGACGGCGGCCGGGCCGGCTGCGGCGCGCTTCGCGCCGGGGCATCGGCTCCGGATGGCCGTCGGGCCGGCACCGCAGGTGCGGCCCGGCCCGAGACGGCTCGCTAGCGGCGCAGTCCCAGCTCCGAGATCAGCGCGCGGTAGCGGTCGATGTCCTTGTTCTTGAGGTAGTTGAGCAGGCGTCGCCGCTGCCCCACCAGCGTCAGCAGGCCACGACGCGAGTGGTGGTCCTGCTTGTGGTCCTTGAGGTGCTCGGTCAGGTGGGTGACCCGCGCGGTGATGAGCGCGACCTGGACCTCGGGGGAGCCGGTGTCGCCCGGGTGCTGGGCGAACTTCTCGACGATCTCCTGCTTGCTCTGCGGAAGAGCTGCCGCCAATGTGTTGACTTTCGTTCGTGATCTCATGCCCTGCACCGCCGGGCCGACCGCCGATCTGTCGGCGTCGCCGGGGGCCGGTCGGTGGCGGCTCACGAGGGCTGCCACGCTGCGTCCGCGACCCCGACGCCCGTACGGGCACGGTGACATGCGGCCCAGAGAGGGCCGACGAGGGGAGTATGTCTCATCAGGGCCGACTCGGCAACCCGCCGCTGTGCCGGGCGCCGGCCGGATGCGAGCGCGCGAGTAGCATCCCGGCCGCTCGTCGGCCCCCGCGGGGCACGCCGCGAGCCCGCCGACGAGGAGGCCGACCCGGTGCGCCCGACCGAGATCCCCACCGACGCCGAGCCCGACCCCGCCGTGTGGGAGGCGATGCTGACCACCACCGGGTTCCTGCCCGAGGACGAGGCCCTGGGCCTCTACCGCGCGGCGCTCGCGGGCGCGCGTCTGGGCCCGCTGCTGGAGATCGGCACCTACTGCGGCCGCTCCACCGTCCTGCTGGCGGCCGCGGCCCGCGAGCACGACACGCTGGTCGCCACCGTCGACCATCACCGCGGCTCCGAGGAGCACCAGCCCGGCGAGGGCTTCCACGACCCCGCGCTGGCAGATCCCGAGACGGGTCGCGTCGACACGCTGCCGGCCTTCCGGCGCACGCTCGAGCGCTCCGGCCTGGAGCCGCACGTGGTCGCCGTGGTGGCCCCCTCCCCCACGGCCGCGCGCCTGTGGTCCACGCCGGTGGGCATGGTCTTCATCGACGGCGGCCACTCCGAGCCGGCAGCGCGTGCGGACCTCGCCGGCTGGTCGCCCCACGTGACGGCCCACGGGCTGCTGGTGATCCACGACGTCTTCGAGGATCCGGCAGAGGGCGGGCGGCCGCCCTACCTCATCTACCGCGAGGCGCTCGACTCGGGGCGCTTCACGGAGGTCTCTGCCACGCGCTCGCTGCGGGTGCTGCGCCGGGTGGCCTGAGCCGTGGCCTGTGCGGTCGGCTCGCAGCACTCGGCATGGTCACCGGCGGCGGTGCCCGCGTGGAAGGCCTCCCGGGTGGGGCCGCCGGCGATCGCGTCGGCGGCGAGCAGGACGGCGGCCGACGTCCAGGTGCTGCGCTCGACGGGCCAGCGGGCCTCGTCGGGCCAGACGTAGCCGGTCCAGTAGCTGCCGTCCTCGTGCCGCAGATGCTGCATCGCGGCCACCTGCTCGGCGGCGAGGTCGAGCTCGCCGATCGCTGCCAGGGCCAGGGCGAGCTCGCAGGTCTCCGCCCCGGTGACCCACGGCCGGTCGGCGACGCAGCGGATGCCGAGGCCGGGCACGACGAAGCGGTCCCACTCGGCGTCGAGGCGGGCGCGGGCCTGCTCACCGTCCAGCACGCCCCCCAGCACCGGGTAGTACCAGTCCATCGACCAGCGGCCCCGGTCGGCGAAGCGCTCGGGGTGGGCGATCAGCGCGTGGGCGAGCCGGTCGGCGGCCAGCTCCCAGTCCGGCCGTGCGTCGCCGACGTCCTCGGCCAGCCGGGCGGCGTTGCGCAGGCTGTGGTGGACGCTCGAGCCCCCGGTGATCAGCGCGAGCTCGTCGGGCTCCCCGTCGGTGCCCCGCGCCCACCAGATCTGCCCGCCCGCGGCCTGCAGGTCGAGCACGAACTCGATCGCGTCGCGGACCATCGGCCACAGCTCACCCAGCACGGCGTCCTCGCCCGTGGCCAGCGCGTGGTGCCGCAGGCCCACGGCGACATAGGCCGTGAAGTTGGACTCGGCGTGGTGCTCGACCGCGCGGCCGCGCTCGTAGCGCGCCGCCCACGACCCGTCGGGCCGCTGGGCCTCGGCGAGCCACCGGTAGGCGGCGCGCGCCTCGGCGTGGCACCCCGCGACGTCGAGCGCCATCGCGCACTCGACGTGGTCCCACGGGTCGACATGGCGGCCCGGCTCCCACGGGATCGCGCCGTCGGGACGCTGCGCGGCCACGATGCTGCGCGCCGTCTGCGCGACCGAGGCGGTGTCGAGCAGCTCTCCCAGATCAGCTCGCAAGGCCGACCTCCGCATCGGCTGCCGCGGCCGTCTCGGTGGGGCGACGCAGGTAGAGGACGACGCTCTTGCCGATGAACGGCGCCAGCGCCCGCTCCGCCATCCGGGTGAGCAGCGGCTGCTGCATCAGGTCCCAGACGAGCAGCTTGTGATAGAGCCGCGGCAGCAGCGCGTCCTCGTTGTTGACGCCCACCGCGCACTTGAGCCACCAGTAGGGCGCGTGCAGGCCGTGGTTGTGGTGGGCGTCGACGAACTCGGCGCCGGCGCGGGTCAGCCGCTCGCGCAGCTGCGAGCGGCGGTAGATGCGGATGTGACCGCCAGAGACCTCGTGGTACTCGCGGGACAGCGCCCAGCAGATCAGCTCCGGACCGAACCGCGGCACGGTGACGATCAGCTGGCCGCCGGGCTTGACCACCCGCAGCAGCTCGGACATCGCCACCTCGTCGTCGTGGAGGTGCTCGAGCACCTCCGAGGCGACCACCAGGTCGAAGGTGGCATCCTCGAAGGGCAGCGCGTACGCGTCACCCCGCATCACCGTGGCGGTGCCCACCTGGTCGCCGAACATCTGTGCGGTCTCGGCCACGTGCTCGCGGGTGGTCTCGAGCACGTCCTCGTCGTGGTCGAGCGCCACCACGTCGAGACCGTGCGCGTAGAGATAGCCGGTGTGACGGCCCTGCCCGCAGCCCACGTCGAGGGCGCGCATGCCGGGCCGCAGATCGAGGCGATCGGTGTCGAAGGTCAGCACGGCGGCTCCTTGCGGATGCGTCGGCTCGTCCACGGGCGACGCCCGACGAGCGGGAGGGGTCAGGCGGCGGTGCGGATGGTGTCGACGGGCTCGAGGCCGGCCAGCGCGGCGTACTCCTCGGCGGTGCGCTGGGCGGCGACGCGCCAGGTGAAGCGCTCGAGCACGCGCCGGCGCCCCGCCTCGCCGATGCGGTCGCG
>SKLC01000156.1 GCA_007123425.1 Nitriliruptoraceae bacterium | reverse complement strand
CGCCGCCTCCGGGGGCAGCCGCAGGGGCGCCAGCAGCGCCGCGATCGGGTCCGCCGCGGCCTCCAGGGCGCCGGTGGCGGCCAGCAGCGAGGCGACCACGATGATGAGGCCGAACACCGGCAGGGCACGCAGCGACACATGCGCGAGGGTGGTGGTCGCCTCGCGCCGCACGTCGCGCCAGCGGGGGCGGCCCACGAACGCTCGCCCGCGCAGCAGCGCGAGATCCAGGTGGCCGCTACCGCCGTGCGCGCGGGGCGTCAGCAGGCGCGCGTGGATCAGCGCGCCGCCCACCAGCACCAGCAGGTAGGGGACCACCAGGCCGGGTCGCTGCGCGGCGGCCAGCACCCCGAGCGTGGCGGCCAGCTGATAGGAGCAGGCGCTGCCGAAGGCGATGGCGCCGATGGTCGCCTCGCGGGAGCACGATGAGCAGGAGCGGGTCGCGATGACGGCAGGGACGTTGCAGCCGTACCCGGCGATGACCCGCACGACGTCGTGGCCGGCCAGGCCCGTCGGTCGCACCAGCGGATGCACCGCGGTGGTCAGCCGGTCGAGCAGGCCGCTGGCCTTGTAGGCGCCCAGCAGCAGCGCCAGGGCGACCACGACCGGCAGCGCCCACACCAGCAGCAGCGGTCCCATCGTGATCAGGCCGTAGTCGCCGGCGACGACCTCGCCCAGTGGCCACGGCAGGCCGCTCGCGGCGGCCGTGACCGGATCCAGGACGGCCTCCACCGCGGGCTCCACGCGGCCTGCGACGGTGACCGCCAGCCAGACCGAGGCGATCGCCGGTGCCAGCAGCGCAGCGGCGGCCAGGGGTGGCCCCAGCCACCGGCGCTCGAGCACCGTCGGGCGGGGCTCGATCCGCCATCCGGCGCGGGCGAGCACCGGCGGTCGAGCGAACGTGCCCGGAGACGTCAGCGAGGGCAGCAGTGCCTCGCGGACCTGCTGGGGATCGCGACCGTCGACGGGCACGAAGGGCACGCCGGTGGCGGCTGCGACCGAGTCGATCGCCTGTCGCGCCGCGGCCGTGTCCCCCACGCGGTCGTAGTGGGTGACCGCGACCGCACCGCGGCGCCCGGCGACCAGCGGCAGCAGCTCGGCGAGCTCGTCGTCGAGGTGCGTTGCGCGCAGCACGAGCAGGACCCGTTGGGCCCCCTGGTCGTGGAGGACGCTGAGAGCGGTCCGCGAGGTCGCAGTGTCGAGGAGGTGCACGATGCCGGGGGTGTCGACCACCTCGTGGTCGCCGTCGTGGTGGCGCTCGATGGCCACGGTCGAGCCGGCCACGTTGTCGGCCCGGCTGCGGCTGCCGGTCAGGCCCGCCGCCACCGAGGACTTCCCGCTCGACTCGGCGCCGACGAGGACGGTAGTGCCGGTGGGTGTCAGCGTCGCCATCAGCAGGTGCACTCCAGCTCGCAGCAGCTCAGGTCGTCGAGCAGGAACCGATGCGCGCGCAGCTCCTCGAGCGGCTCGGTGTCGACGTCGAGCCGGCGCCCGATCTCGCGCGCGACCACGCCGAAGCGCTGTCGGAACTTGTAGACGAAGCAGAAGATGGCCCCGCGGTGGGTGACCGCCGGGCCGGCGAGGAAGAGGCCGGGCAGCACCGTGGACTCGTCGGCCTCCTCGGTGACCACCACGCGGGAGCGCTCGTCCCGCTTGAACCGGTCGGCGACCAGCTCCAGGCTGCCGTCGAAGCCCGTCGCCAGCAGCGGGGGCCCGCCGGCGTGCCAGCTGCGGCCATCGGCGGCGTGGACGGTCGCGCCGTGCTCCGCGAAGGTGACCGCCTCCACCTCGACGCCGCCGACGAGCTGGAGCGCGCCCGTGGCTTGCGCCTCGCGCAGCCGTCGCTGCGTGTAGGGCGAGAGCGTCAGCGACGGGTCGGCGTCGACCACGCCCCAGGGGTCCTCGCGGTCGAGGACGGTCACCCGACGCCCCCGGGCCACGAGGCTCACCGCGGCGTCGATGCCCGACTCGAAGCCGCCGACGACCACCACGTCGCCCCCGGGGTGGGCATCCCAGCGACGGACCTCGACCGTGGGCACGCAGCGTTCCGCGCCCGGGAAGCCGCCGGTGCGCGGGTACTGCAGCTCGCCGGCGGCCCACACCACGAAGGTCGAGCGCCAGTGCCCGTCGTCGGTGGTGCGCACCTCGAGGCCTCCGCCGTCGTGGGGTGCCACGTCGGTGACCTCCACGCCGGTGCGCACGTCGAGACCCTCGAGCTCGACGATCATGTGGAGGTAGGAGGCGTAGGCCTCCCCGGTCGGGTGCTCGTCCTGGAGTGACAGCGCCGGCGACGTCTCCGGCGTGACGGCGTTGAGGTCGGGCAGGCCGAACTGGTTGGCGGTGAACGAGGGAGTGATCAGCCGCATCCCCTCCGGCCAGCGGCGGAAGGAGGCGCCGATGCCGTGGCGCTCGAGGATCGTGGCGCGCACGCCGATGCGGTTCAGCGTCGCTGCCATGCCGATCCCAGCGGGGCCGGCGCCGACGATGAGCACGTCTGCAGTCACGGGCTGCCTTTCGATGGGGCAGCGTGACAGTAACAGTTCTAGTAATGATTCCTAAAAATCGCCCTGGGTGGGGGACGTCGACCGGGGTCCGCACGGGGGCGTCGACCCCTAGGCTCGGCGGTATCGCGAACCCGGAGGGGTCCATGGCCAGCGTCTTCACCAAGATCATCGAGGGCGAGCTGCCGGCGCGCTTCGTGTGGCGCGACGACCACGTGGTGGCGTTCCTCTCGATCAACCCGATCACCGAGGGGCACACGCTCGTCGTCCCGCGGCAGGAGGTCGACCATTGGCTCGATCTCGACCCTGCCCTGTGGATGCGCTGCAGCGAGGTCACGCGGATCGTGGGGGAGGGGATCCAGCGCGCCTTCGACCCGCCCCGGGTCGGGCAGATGATCGCCGGGTTCGAGGTGCCGCACTGCCACATCCACGTGCTGCAGGTCAGCGACCTGGGCGATCTCAGCTTCGCCAACGCCGCGAGCGATCCCGATCCGGACCAGATGGACGCCGCGGCGGACCGGATCCGCGTCGCGCTCGGCGACCTCGGGCACGGCGATCACGTCGGCTGAACGCGCATCGGCCCCTCCGAAGGGGAGGGGCCGATGACCGGAGGTCGCGCCGACGGGAGTCAGTGTTCGTCGTAGTGGTCGCCGTGGGGTGCGTGGCGGTGCCCGTCGTGCAGGTAGTCGACGTGGCCGTCGTGCTCCACGGCGACGTGGCCGCAGTCGGGGCCATGGGTGTGCGGGTGGTGGTCGTGGACGACGTGCGCTGCGCTCACGGATGTGCTCCTGACGTGACGGATCGGTCGGGGCGTGCAGTCGGCGTCCATCTTATATGAACATGCGAATGTTTGCATATGAAGGCGCTGTCGATGCCGCGACCCTCGCCAGGCCGAACGGGGGCGTGTGTGGGCCGGGGCCCTTGGCTCAGGCCACCTCGTCGGCGTGCGTGACCGCATCCTCGACGATGTGGGCCACGTGGTCGTCGACGAGGTGGTAGGCGACGTGGCGGCCGGCTCGCCGGCGGGTCACGAGCCGCGCTCCGCGGAGCACCGCCAGGTGCTGCGACACCAGGGGCTGCGACACCTCGAGTGCGTCGACGATCTCGTGGACGGCCCGCTCCCCTTGGGCGAGCTCGCGCACGATCGCCACCCGCAGCGGGTTGGACAGGGCGCGGAAGATGTCGGTCGCCCGCTCGAGCGCCAGCTCACCCGTCACCTGCGCCTCCTCGCCGCCCACTGAGCAGTCTACGGCGGCGTGGGCGGCGACCGCTGGCCCTACCGCGGGGCCCGGCGCGGCCCGCTCAGTCCCGGGAGCTTCCGCCGAGCTGGTCGTGGTGGCGGTGGTCGTGGTGGTGTGGCTCGTCGAGCACGACGGTGCCATCGGCAAGCACATGGACGTGGCCGCCGTAGGCAGAGGCGAGCCGCTCGGGCGTCAGCGTCTCCTCGGGCGGGCCCGCGGCCACGACCCGCGTCGCCAGCAGCACCGCGACGTCGGCCGTCGAGGCCGTGCCGACGTCATGGGTGGTCAGCACCACGCAGCGGCCAGCGTCGCGCTCTTCGCGCACGACCTCGGTGATGGTCTCCTGGGTGATCATGTCGAGCCCGGTGATCGGCTCGTCGAGCAGCAGCACGTCGGCGCGCTGTGCGAGGCCCTGAGCCACGTAGACGCGTTGGCGCTGCCCACCCGACAGCTCGTGGAGCTGCCGTGAGACGAGATCGGTGATGCGCATCCGCTCGATCGCCCTCTCGACCGCCTCGCGATCCTCGGCGTCGAGCCGGCGGAACGGGCCGCGATGCCCGTAGCAGCCCATGCGCACGGTCTCGCGCACGGTGAGCGGCACCGACTCGTTGGCCACCGTCGTCTGCAGGACGTGGGCGACCCGCCGACGGGTGCCCGCCGGGGTGGTGCCGAAGAGCTCCAGACGCCCGGACGTCGGACGAGCCAGGCCCGAGATGGCCGACAGCAGCGTGGACTTCCCGGAGCCGTTGGGGCCGATGATGGCGACGAGCTGCCCGGCGTGGAGGTCCAGCGTGACGTCCTCGAGGGCGACGTGCGCACCGTAGGCCACACCCAGCGAGCGCATGCGCACGACGGGGGCGTCGCCGTCGTCGACGGGCGAAGGTGTGTGCGCAGCGCTCATGCTGATTGGCAATCTAGGAACGATTCCCATTATGCTCCTTGGGAGCAGACCGGGAACACCGTACCCGCCGTGGGCGGCGCGAGGACCCGGAAGAGCGCCACGAATCCAAGGGGACTCCCCATGAGCATGCAGATCCGATCCCATCGCGCGGCCGTCGCGACGCTCGTCGCGGCCCTCGCGCTCGCGGCCTGCGGCGGCGAGGAAGAGCCTCCCGAGGCCGACGAGGAGCCTGCGGCCCAGGAGACCGACGACCT
Organism: Nitriliruptoraceae bacterium; assembly: GCA_007123425.1. Classification (GTDB taxonomy): domain Bacteria; phylum Actinomycetota; class Nitriliruptoria; order Nitriliruptorales; family Nitriliruptoraceae; genus SKLC01. The sequence goes on along the minus strand of SKLC01000156.1, from coordinate 1,092 downwards.
GACGGTGGTGGCCACCACCTCGATCCTGGGCGACGTGACCGGGAACGTCCTGGCCGACGACGGGACGGTGGAGGTCATCATGCCACCGGGCAGCGACCCGCATGGCTACGAGGCCTCGGCCCAGGACGCGGCGCTGCTGCGCGACGCGGACCTCGTGGTCGCCAACGGGCTGCAGCTAGAGGAGAACCTTCTGGATGCGATCGAGGCCGCCGAGGAGGACGGCGCCCGGGTCCTCGAGGTGGCCGCCCACCTCGACCCGATCGACTTCGACTGGGACGGGCCGCACGACCACGGGCACGGTCACGATGACGGCGATGACGGGCACGGCCACGAGGACGATGACGGGCACGGCCATGAGGACGATGACGGGCATGGTCACGAGGACGATGACGGGCATGGTCACGAGGACGATGACGGGCATGGCCATGAGGACGACGAGGGGCATGGTCACGAGGACGACGAGGGGCATGGCCATGAGGATGACGACGGGCATGGCCATGAGGATGACGACGGACACGGCCACGGGCCCGAGGACCCGCACTTCTGGCACGACCCGTTGCGGATGGTCGACGCCGCGCACCTGATCGCCGGCGAGCTGGCCGACCTCTCCGAGGTCGTCGACGCCGACGAGTGGGAGGCCCGCGCCTCGGACTATGAGGATGAGCTCCTCGCCGCCCACGAGGACGTCGAGGCCACACTCGCCGAGGTCCCGGACGACAACCGGAAGCTGATCACCAACCACGACGCCTTCGGCTACCTCGCCATGCGCTACGACTTCGAGGTCCTGGGCACCGTCATCCCCGGCTCGTCGACGGACGCCGAGGCCAGCCCGGGCGAGTTCGCCGAGCTCATCGAGGTGCTCGAGGAGGCCCAGGTGCCGGCGATCTTCTCCGAGAACATCGAGTCGGACCGGCTCAGCGAGCAGCTGGCCAGCGAGGTGCTGGGCCGCTCCGACCTCGAGGTGGAGGTGATCGAGCTGTTCTCCGACGCGCTGGGCGAGCCCGGGTCGGGGGCAGAGACCTACCTCGACATGCTTCGCACGAACGCGGAGCGCATCGCGGATGGGCTCGCCTGAGCGAGACCTGCCATCCT
>SKLC01000076.1 GCA_007123425.1 Nitriliruptoraceae bacterium | reverse complement strand
TCTCCATCGGATCAGCCTTGCGTCAGTACTGCAGCGACGTGCCGACCTCTTCGGGGCTGGACTCCTCGCCCAGCCCCTGTCGGGCGAACTTGAGGATCAGGCCGATCTCGATCACGGCCAGCGTCGCGTAGATCGCGGTGAACGACACCAGCGACGTCGCCACCGTGGCGGCGGACACCGACGGGCTGACACCGTCGCTGGTCCGCAGCAGCCCCTGGACCACCCACGGCTGGCGGCCCATCTCGGTGAACACCCAGCCGGCGCTGGCTGCGACGAACGGGACGCCGACCATCCAGATCGAGGCCTTGAGGAAGCGCGGCGAGGCCTCCAGCCGGCGGCGCCAGAGCAGCACCAGCCCGGCGGCGCTGACGGCGATCATCAGCATCCCGAGGCCCACCATGAGCCGGAAGGTCCAGTACGCCACCGGGATGTTCGGGATGTAGTCGCCCTCGCCGTACTCCTGCTCGTATTGCGCCTGGAGGTCGTTGATCCCCTCGACCTCCCCGTCGGGGGTGTTGGTCGACAGGATGCTCAGCAGGTAGGGGATGCGGATGTCGACGATGGTCTCGGTGCCGTCGAGCGTCCCGATCGCGAACACCGACCAGCTCGCGCCCTCCTCGGTCTCGTACAGGGCCTCGCTCGCGGCGATCTTCATGGGCTGCAGCTCGGTCTTGAGCTGCGCCTGCTCATGGCCGGTGAACGCCAGCGCCAGCGAGCTCGCGAAGGCGACGATGAGCCCCAGCGTGGCGGTGCCGCGGTAGACGTCGACGTCGCGGTTGCGCAGCAGGTGGTATGCGCTCACCGCCAGCACGAAGAACCCGCCGGTCGCCACCGAGGCGAGGATGGTGTGCGCGAACATCCAGAAGAGGTTCGGGTTGGTCAGCACCGCGAGGATGCTCTCGAGCTCCGCCCGGCCGACGTCCTCGTTGATGCGGTAGCCAACCGGGTTCTGCATCCACGAGTTGGCGGCGAGGATGAAGTACGCCGAGGCCCACGTGCCGATCGCCACCAGCCAGATCGTCGCGAGGTGGAGCAGCCGGGGCAGCCGGTTCCATCCGAAGATCCAGATCCCGAGGAACGTCGACTCGAGGAAGAACGCCGCCATGCCCTCGATCGCGAGAGGGGCGCCGAAGACGTCGCCGACGAAGCGGGAGTAGCTGGACCAGTTCATCCCGAACTGGAACTCCTGGACGATGCCGGTGACGACACCCATCGCGAAGTTGATCAGGAACAGCTTCCCGAACAGGCGCGTCAGCCGCCACCAGCGCTCGTCGTCGGTCCGGTAGGCGATCGTCTGCATCACCGCGAGCAGCGGCGCGAGTCCGATCGTCAGCGGGACGAACAGGAAGTGGAAGACGGTGGTGGCGCCGAACTGCAGACGAGCGAGCTCGAGGGCTTCCATGGACGCGGCTCCGACGGGACACGGGAGGGACCGGGGCACATTGTCCGGATAAATCGGTGGCAGTGTGCCCGAGCGGTCGCCACCCTGCACGGGACGAAGGTCCTCGCATGCGAGGTCAGACGGCCGTTGACGCCGTGCGAGAGCGTGCTGCGGGGCTCCCGGTGCCCCGTGGGGGCCCGCGACATCGACTCGGCGCTCGGTCCGGCCTGGGGTGCGAGCCCGTGGCCGACCCGCGGCCCGGCGAGTGAGCGCGCTGACACCGGACACCGGTGAGTGGAACGCAGCATGACGACCGCCGAGCCTGTCGCCGTGCGGCGCCAGCCGTCACCGGGTGGCGCTCTTGCGAGCGGGGCTACCGCCCGGGCTGCGCCGTCGCCGTGGCGAGTCGGGGCGGTGTCGAGGGTGTGTGGGAGTCAGCCAGACGCGGGCTCCACGGATCGAGGTGGGCCGCCAGCGCCGGGGCGAGCTCTTCCCAGTGATGGTTGCAGAAATGGAAGTCCTGGCCGTGGACGTCGATGTGCTGGAGGGCGATCGCCGGGCAGTCGCTGTGGTCGCACGTGTAGGGAACTGCCATGTCGACCGCTCCTGCGTCGGGGTCCGTCTCGAGCATGCATCGACCCCGCTCGGGCGACCAGACGCGGTGGACTCGAGACCGCCGGGTCCTTCGGCCCTGCGCGTGGCGCGCCTCTTCACCGCCGGCTGGCGAGCCTCGTCCGGAACCCAGCGTCGCACCCCATCTGAGGGCGATGCCAGGGCACCGGCGTCGGCTCATCCGGACGTGTGGCGGGCGGCCGCTGCCTGGGCCGGAGACGGGCGCGGGGGCCGCCGAAGCGGCCCCCGCCACTGCCGAGATCATCGGGGATGATCCCGCGTGCCGCTCACCGGAAGGCGGCGTGGTTCAGCGCGACCGACGATGCGCGGTTGCCCGCCTGGTCGAGGTGCTGCTTCCCGCTGCCGTCGGTGTTCACCCGGTACAGGTTCCCGATGGTGTACGAGAAGTCGTGGTCGACGTTGGTCTCCGAATAGAGGACGAACGCCCCGTCCGGGGACACCGCGGCATTGCCCACCGTGCGGCCGGAGGCGATGTCGGCCTCGCCGAGCACCGGGTCGAGATCCCCGGTCGAGGTGTCGAGGAAGCGCACGACCTGCCCCTCGCCGAACCCACCGGTGCCGACGAGCAGGCGGTCGCCGTCGGGGTGCCAGTCGAGGAGGCTGTGCGGCCCCGGCTCGTCGCCGCCGTGCTCCTCCCCGTCGAGCAGCTCGATCTCGTCGCCGGTGTCGACGTCGATCACGAGCAGGGTGACGGTGGGCAAGGGGGCGTCGTGATCCGCTCCTGGCGTGGGCCGCCGTACCGCGACCTGGCTGCCGTCGGGGGAGAGCCGCGCAGACCACAGCGGGCGGTCGGCGTCAGACTCGTACATGAGCTCGCCGCCGCTGTTCGGGGACGTCGGGTCGAGCCGGCGCAGCTCGGTGGGCTGGTCCTCCTCGGTCCGAACCACCATGATGTCGCCGTTGGGCAGGAACTGGGGCACCGCGTAGTGGCCCTCGCCCTCGGGCTCGAAGGTCACGACCTCGCCCCCGAGGGTGCTGGTGCCGGCCAGGGTCGGGCCGTCGCTGATGGAGCAGGTCCACGCGATGGTGTCGCCTGCGGCGTTCCAGTCCCACGGGGCGACCTCGCAGCCGAGGTCCTCGCCGAAGTCGCTGAGGGTCTCCACGGCCTGGCTGCCCATGCCGGTGGCGGCCATCTCGCCGACCCATTCCCCACCGATCTGGCGGGCGCGGGTGAAGGCGACCTGCGTGCCGTCACGGCTGAACAGCGGGTTGAGGTCGTAGACCCCGGAGATGCGGTCGCTCACCCTGCGGGTGGTGCCGTCGAACTCGCCCACGTAGATGTGCTGGCTGCTGGAGTCATAGCTCGCGTAGGCGAAGTCGGGTAGGTCGGCGTCGAGGTCGGTCTGCACGTCGCCGCCGATCGCGGCCTCGCCGCCGAGCACCGTCGTGTGGGACACCCCGAGCTCGCCGAGGGCCTGTCGCACCACGGCCGGCACGTAGTCCGGTCGGGTCAGCAGCAGCGGCACGTCGAGATGCGCGGCTGCGGCGCCGCCCCCCAGCGCGTCGGCGAAGTTCCCACCGGTGGCGATGTAGGCGGCGTCGGCCTGGTCGAAGGCGGTGCGGGCGACCTGGGCGGCGGTGCTGAAGCGGTCGTTGCCCGCGATCCGGGTGATGTCGTCGAAGCCCTGTCCCTCCAGACCGTCGACGACTCCCTGGCTGAGCGCGGCGGTACCGCCGACGAGGACGATGCGCTCGGGCTGCAGCTGTGCCAGGGCGTCGATGGCCGCGGCGTGCAGCCCCTGGGGGCCGGTCAGCAGCAGCGGCGCGCCGTCCCTCGCGGCGGCCGGCACGGCGCCGAGCGCGTCCGCGAAGCCGGCGCCGGTGGCGACGTAGACCGTGTCGACGGCCTCCGAGTCGAAGCAGTCGGTCGCGAGGTTCGCGGCGGTGTGGTAGCGGGTGTCGCCGGCGAGCCGGTCGACCTGTGCGCTCCCGCCGGTGAACGCCGACAGCGCATCGTCGCCGATCGCGTTCTGACCACCGGCGACGACGATCCGGGAGGGTGAGAACGCCTCGTCGGGCGACCACACGTCGCTCGCGTCGGTGTCCGCCCCGGGCACGACGTCCTCGGCGAAGGCGGCGACGGTCTCGTCGGGCAGCACCGAGGGAGCGGTCAGCAGCACCGGCGCGTCCTGGGCGGCGGCGCAGGCGCCGGCAGCCAGCGCGTCCGCGAACCCGCCACCGGTGGCGAGGTAGACGGTGTCCACCTCATCGGGCTCGAAGGCGTGGAATGCGGTCATGGTCGCGGTCTCGTACCGGTTCGCTCCGTCGATCCGGTCCGAGTCGCGCTCGTTCGCGTCGGCTGGCAGCGGCACCATGGTCATGGCCAGTGCTGCCGCCAGCGTCGCGACCAGGGTGGCTGACCACCGCCCCGGGCTCGTGTGTGTACGTGGGTTCATCAGGTATGCCCCTTGTCATGTACCCCAATATGCGCCGACCACGGGCAGGACCGCCCTCGAGATGACCGGCGGCTGCAAACTACACTGCGGGCGCCGCCGACGCGGCAAAGCGCGTGCTCATGGCCTGCCGGCGCGGAAGCGACCCGCCCGTCCTGCGCAGGGACGCCCGCCAGGGTCGGCGAGCGCTGCGCGCTGCTCCGATGTCGGCGCCGCCGGGCGGCCCGGCCGGGCCACGTCGGCGTCAACGACCCGGCATGTGCCCACCCAGCAGGGCACCGAGCCCATCCGCGAGGCGGCGGGAGTAGGTCTCGGTGAGGTGGTGGCGGTCGCGGTACTTGATCAGGCCGTCCGCGGTGACCATCGGGCAGGGGTCCTGGGCACAGACCAGCGGCGTGGGGTCGGCGAACCGCACCTGGTCGGGGGCGACGGACCGCTCGGCCTCGTAGAGGGGCTCGTCGAGGCCGGCGTGCTCCTCGAGGGAGAGGTCGCAGTCTGAGGGCGTATCCGGCGACTCGGACATGCAGGTAGGTACGTCCTCGGGGGCCCACGGGGTGTCACGGAGCACCAGGACGCGGTCCGCGGCGCGGCGCAGGTCCTCGAAGGTCCTGCTCGCAGCCGCCGACCAGAGTCGTGCGAAGTCCTGCGGCCGAGCCTCGGCGCCGTCCTCGTCCAGCAGGGTCTCGGTGTAGCCGTAGGCCCGGGCCACCACGACGAGGTCGATGTCGTCGGCAGCCTGCAGGGCGTCGACGACGGCATGGCGCCACTGTCGGCACTCGTGGTACTCGCGCTCGAAGTTGGTGTTCAGGATGGGCGCGTCCACGGGGGTGCAGGCGCTCTTGGTGTGGCTGACCACCCGCCAGCTGCGCTGCTTGCCGGCGGCGTCGAGAGCGGGGAGCCAGTGGCGGGCATGGCTGTCACCCAGCAGCACCACGGTGGCCTCGCCCTCGGGATCACCGAGGATGCAGGAGAAGTTGGGCTCCGCATCCCGCTGACCGATGTGGCAGTCCGGCGGCCCCACCTCGATCCCATCGTCGGACGCCTCCATCGGGCTCATCGTCAGGACCGGCTCCGCGTCCGGCCCGCCCCCGGGAGCCTCCTTGCCCGGTGCGTCGTCGTCGTGCACCGGATCGGGGCGGAGCCGGTCGGACGCCAGCGGCGCTCCGTTGCCCAGCACGCCCTGTGCCGGGCGGGCGTCGAGGTCGTCGGCCTGTGCGGCGACCTCCGGCTCGGGGGCCGGGGGGTGGATCTCGTCGCCGATGTCGCCGAAGGCGAAGAAGGCGCCCGCGGCCACCACCGGCAGCGCGGTGGCGGCCGCACCGAACGCGAAGCTGCGGCGCGGAGCCCCGCGCAGCCAGGCCGAGTACCGCACGCGGTTCTCCACCAGCGCATGGGTGGCGGCGGCCAGGCCGAGCGAGCCGGCCACGGCCAGCGCGGTCGTGACCTCGGTCGTCAACGGCGCCCCGTGACGGTCGTTGAACAGCAGCGCCAGGCCGATCAGCGGCCAGTGCCACAGGTACCAGGCGTAGGAGAGCCGCCCCAGATACGGCATCGGGGGCGCGGTCAGCAGCCGTGAAGCGGACGTCTGCTGCCG